>NZ_JASEWO010000136.1:0-12953 GCF_030024295.1 Pantoea sp. Pa-EAmG | reverse complement strand
TCTGGAACAATTGGTAGGTAAAGAGCTGTTTGCCAGACATGGACGTAATAAACTGCTGACGGAGCATGGCATCCAGTTGCTGGGCTATGCCAGAAAGATCCTTCGTTTTAACGACGAAGCCTGCACCTCTTTGATGTACAGCAATATCCAGGGCGTACTGACTATCGGTGCCTCTGATGATACTTCCGATACCATTCTGCCGTTCCTGCTTAACCGCGTAACGTCGGTGTATCCAAAGCTGGCCATTGATGTGCGTGTTAAGCGCAACCCGTTCATGATGGAAATGCTGAACCAGGGTGAAGTTGATCTGGTGGTCACCACGTCCAGTCCCGGTAATTTCACCTATCAAGTCCTGCGTACATCACCGACTCTGTGGTACTGCGCGGCGGATTACATCTTCCAGCGCGGCGAAGCCATTCCTTTGGTTCTGCTGGATGAGCCAAGCCCTTATCGTGACATGGCGATTGACCATCTCAACGAAGCGGGTATCCCTTGGCGCATCTCTTATGTTGCCTCAACGCTGGCTGCGGTGCGTGCTGCCGTTAAAGCCGGTTTAGGTGTCACGGCGCGTCCTGTTGAGATGATGAGCCCAGAATTGCGTGTTATGGGTGCGGCGGAAGGTCTGCCGGTTCTGCCGGACACGCAGTATCTGTTATGCCGCAATCCAGACAGCGATAACGAACTGGCACTGGCCATCTTCAATGCGATGCAGTCGACCAATGATCCTTACAATCTGAGTGCAAATCCAGACGGTTCTCTGTTGCTGGATGACGAAGAGTAAGGATGACAATAACGGGCCATTCCTCGCAAATGGAATGCCGTTCAATTGTTAAAACTTAGAAAAAAAAGCCTTAGACTGATGATTGTCAGCTAAGGCTTTTTTTATGCGTATTAATTTGCATTTTTCGACGCGATTGACCCCACATAATTTCCTCGCTTTCCAGAAAAATGAAATGCGTTCCATTTTTAATCAAGGTAGAACGTTTTTATCATTCCGTGCCATCTTTTCCAGGGCATCTGCCTGTACCGATCGGCGTTTTTTCCGGCAAAAAACACCATTCTGTGTCTTAGATCAAAAAAATACCCCCTCTAAGGGGGGGGAAATCCCCGCAAGACCTGTCAAAATATGATTGTTAAATGCACGATCCATGCATGTGAATACCCGCTACACTGAAATTAACCTCACAAACTCAAGCGATTTAGCTGGAATGAAGGTGTTCATTAGTAAATAATATGATGCTGGTGTTAATTAATGTTTGAATGCTTTTGTCAAAGTTGACAAAAGGTTATAGAAAGGAGTAAAAAACCCCATAAAAGTGCTGCTTATTTGATAATGACAGCATGGTTTATAAGGTTTTTATCCTTCCCTTGAATCGATGTGGTGTGTTTGCTGCAACAGTGCAGGATGCCAACGCCACTTTTGATGAGTAAGCAAAGAGTATGTCGACAACTACAGAAGTGATCGCTCATCACTGGGCATTTATTGTTTTTATTGTTATCGCGTTTGGCCTGTGTGCCTTTATGTTGACCGGTGGTTGGCTGTTAGGTGGCCGTGCACGAGCGCGTCACAAAGACACCCCGTTTGAATCGGGTATCGAATCCGTTGGTGATACCCATATACGCCTCTCCGCTAAATTCTATCTGGTTGCGATGTTCTTCGTAATTTTCGACGTCGAAGCCCTCTATTTATACGCATGGTCGACCTCAATCCGCGAAAGCGGCTGGGTGGGCTTTGTCGAAGCCGCAATTTTCATTTTGGTGCTCTTGGCTGGCTTGGTTTATCTGGTGCGCATTGGTGCGCTGGATTGGGCCCCTGCGCGTCGTCGCGTCGTGGTCAAATCAATCCCGGTTAGTCACAACCACACCAACCCTCATAAGCAGTAAAAGCGAGGCTATAACATGGACTACACGCTGACACGCGTAGACCCGAACGGCGGCGGTGATAACGATCGTTATCCTTTGCAGAAACAGGAGATCGTGACCGATCCCCTGGAGCAGCACGTTCATCGCAGCGTCTATATGGGCAAGCTCGAGCATGCCCTGCATGACATGGTGAACTGGGGTCGTAAAAACTCTCTCTGGCCGTACAACTTCGGTCTTTCCTGTTGCTACGTGGAAATGACCACGTCATTCACTGCGGTGCATGACGTGGCGCGTTTTGGTGCGGAAGTTATGCGTGCCTCTCCACGTCAGGCTGACTTTATGGTGATCGCCGGTACGCCATTTACCAAAATGGCGCCGGTTATTCAGCGTTTGTATGACCAGATGCTGGAACCAAAGTGGGTGATCTCAATGGGCGCCTGTGCGAACTCGGGCGGTATGTACGACATCTATTCCGTGGTACAGGGCGTGGATAAATTCCTGCCTGTCGACGTGTACATCCCTGGCTGTCCGCCGCGTCCAGAAGCCTACATGCAAGCGCTGCTGCTGCTGCGTGAGTCCATTGGTAAAGAGCGCCGTCCACTGTCGTGGGTGGTGGGTGATCAGGGTGTTTATCGCGCCAATATGCAGCCAGAGCGTGAAAGAAAACGCGGCGAGCGCATTGCCGTGACTAACCTGAGAACGCCAGACGAAGTCTAAGCTTCCCGTACACGGATGGCACAGCGGCCGCAGCAGAACATCACAATTTAATGTGTGCCGCCATCCTGACGCCTTCTTTTGAGTGCCTGATAACAGGCCGGAATGGTGAGTAACGTATGACAGATTTAACCACGCAAGATCTCGCACAGCCGTCATGGCAAACCCGCGATCACCTGGACGATCCAGTGGTCGGCGAGCTGCGTAACCGTTTTGGGCCGGATGCCTTTACCGTTCAGGCCACCCGCACCGGGATTCCGGTCGTCTGGGTGAAACGTGAACAGTTACTGGAAATTGTCGAATTCCTGCGTAAGCTGCCAAAGCCGTACGTCATGCTGTATGACTTGCACGGTTTCGATGAGCGTTTACGTACCCACCGCGCCGGTTTACCCGCCGCGGATTTTTCCGTTTTCTATCACCTGCTTTCGATTGAACGCAACCGCGACATCATGCTCAAGGTGGCGCTGTCTGAAAACGATCTGAATGTGCCCACCATCACCAAAATCTTCGCCAATGCCAACTGGTATGAGCGCGAAACCTGGGAGATGTTTGGTATCACCTTTAATGGTCACCCGCACCTGACGCGCATCATGATGCCGCAGACCTGGGAAGGCCATCCGCTGCGTAAAGATTACCCGGCGCGTGCCACTGAGTTCGACCCGTTCGAACTGACCAAACAGAAAGAAGATCTGGAGATGGAGGCGCTGACCTTCAAGCCTGAAGACTGGGGCATGAAGCGCAGTACCACCAATGAGGACTTTATGTTCCTCAACCTGGGTCCTAACCACCCCTCTGCGCACGGTGCATTCCGTATCATCCTGCAGTTGGATGGCGAAGAGATCGTCGACTGCGTACCGGATGTCGGTTACCACCACCGTGGTGCTGAGAAGATGGGCGAGCGTCAGTCCTGGCACAGTTACATTCCGTACACCGACCGCATCGAGTATCTCGGCGGCTGCGTGAACGAAATGCCTTACGTGCTGGCGGTAGAAAAACTGGCCGGTATCACCGTGCCGGATCGCGTTAACGTGATCCGCGTGATGCTGTCTGAGCTGTTCCGCATCAACAGCCACTTGCTGTACATCTCCACCTTTATTCAGGACGTCGGCGCAATGACGCCAGTGTTCTTCGCCTTTACCGACCGTCAGAAAATTTATGACGTGGTCGAAGCGATTACCGGTTTCCGTATGCATCCCGCCTGGTTCCGCATTGGCGGCGTGGCACATGACCTGCCGAAAGGTTGGGAGCGTCTGCTGCGTGAATTCCTCGACTGGATGCCAAAGCGTCTGAAAGAGTATGACAAAGCGGCACTGCGCAATACCGTATTGATGGGCCGTTCACAAGGTGTGGCCGCCTACAACATGGATGAAGCACTGGCGTGGGGCACCACCGGCGCTGGCCTGCGTGCCACCGGTCTGGACTTCGACGTGCGTAAATGGCGTCCATACTCAGGCTATGAAAACTTCGATTTCGAGATCCCGGTTGGCGCTGGCATCAGTGATGCCTACACCCGCGTTCAGCTGAAAATGGAAGAGATGTGGCAGTCACTGCGTATTTTGGAACAGTGTCTGAAAAACATGCCGGAAGGCCCGTTCAAAGCAGATCACCCGCTGACCACGCCGCCGCCAAAAGAGCGCACGCTGCAACACATCGAAACCCTGATCACTCACTTCCTGCAGGTGTCGTGGGGCCCCGTCATGCCGGCCAACGAATCCTTCCAGATGATCGAGGCGACCAAAGGGATCAACAGCTACTACCTGACCAGCGATGGCAGCACCATGAGCTACCGCACCCGCGTGCGTACGCCAAGCTTCCCGCACCTGCAGCAGATCCCATCGGTGATCCGCGGCAGCCTGGTATCCGACTTGATCGTATACCTCGGTAGTATCGATTTTGTTATGTCAGACGTGGACCGCTAATTATGCACGATCAAAAAATTGCCATTCACACTATCGACCCTGATGAGGTCTTTGTGCTGAGCGAGACCGAGCACCACGCTATCGAGCACGAAAAACACCATTACGAAGATGCGCGCGCCGCCTCGATTGAAGCGTTAAAGATCGTGCAGAAGCAGCGTGGTTGGGTGCCTGATGGTGCCATTAATGCTATTGCTGATGTGCTGGGCATCCCAGCCAGTGACGTGGAAGGTGTTGCCACCTTCTATAGCCAAATCTACCGTACGCCGGTTGGCCGTCACGTGATCCGTTACTGCGACAGCGTGGTATGTCACATCACCGGTTTCCAGGGCATTCAGGCTGCACTTGAGCAGAACCTGAACATCAAGCCTGGCCAGACCACAGCCGATGGCCGCTTCACGCTGCTGCCAACCTGCTGCCTGGGCAACTGTGATAAAGGCCCAACCATGATGGTGGATGAAGACACCCACGTTCATCTGACGCCGGAAGGCATCGCCAACCTGCTGGAGCAGTATCAATGACCATTAAACAGATCATTCGTACTGCGGAAACACATCCACTGACCTGGCGTCTGCGCGACGACAAGCAGCCAGTGTGGATAGATGAATATCGCAGTAAAAACGGCTATGTCGGTGCGGAAAAAGCCTTGAAAGAATTCAGCCAGGATGAAATCGTGGCGGCGGTGAAAGACTCCGGTCTGAAAGGCCGTGGTGGTGCAGGCTTCAACACCGGCCTGAAATGGAGCCTGATGCCGAAAGACGAATCCATGAACATCCGTTACCTGCTGTGTAACGCCGATGAAATGGAGCCGGGCACCTATAAAGACCGCTTGCTGATGGAGCAGATGCCGCACCAACTGGTGGAAGGCATGCTGATCAGTGCGTTCGCCTTGAAAGCTTACCGTGGCTACATCTTCCTGCGTGGCGAGTACATCGAAGCAGCTGTTCATCTGCGTCGCGCGATTGCCGAAGCCACCGAAGCCGGCTACCTCGGTAAAAACATTCTCGGCACCGGATTCGATTTTGAGCTGATCGTGCACACCGGCGCAGGGCGTTATATCTGCGGTGAAGAAACGGCACTGATCAACTCGCTGGAAGGCCGCCGCGCGAATCCGCGCTCTAAGCCGCCATTCCCGGCGAGTGCGGGCGTATGGGGCAAGCCAACCTGCGTTAACAACGTGGAAACCTTGTCCAACGTGCCTGCGATCTTCCTCAACGGCGTTGACTGGTACAAAAATATCTCTACCAGCGAAGACACCGGCACCAAAATGATGGGCTTCTCTGGCCGCGTGAAAAACCCAGGTGTGTGGGAACTGCCATTTGGCACCACCGCGCGTGAGATTCTGGAAGATTATGCCGGTGGCATGCGCGATGGCCTGAAATTCAAAGCCTGGCAGCCAGGCGGTGCGGGTACCGACTTCCTGACCGATCAGCATCTTGATCTGCCAATGGAATTCGCCAGCATCGGTAAAGCGGGTAGCCGTTTAGGTACTGCACTGGCGATGGCGGTCGATCACGAAATCGGCATGGTTTCGCTGGTGCGTAATCTGGAAGAATTCTTTGCGCGCGAGTCCTGTGGCTGGTGTACGCCATGCCGTGATGGATTGCCGTGGAGCGTGAAGATCCTGCGTGCGCTGGAGCAGAAAAAAGGCCAGCCGGGTGATATCGAAACCCTGCAGCAGCTTTGCCGCCAGCTCGGTCCAGGTAAAACCTTCTGTGCCCACGCACCAGGTGCCGTTGAGCCATTGCAGAGCGCGATTAAATATTTCCGTGAAGAGTTTGAAGCCGGCATTGCGCCGCAGGTGTTTGGTAATACCCGATCGATCGGTGGTATTCAGCCCAACCTGCTGAAAGCGCGCTGGTAATCAGCCGCCGTACACGGAATTCACCCTGAGCCGACCCGGCTTGGGGGACAGAATTAGATGTTTAACGCTCGTCTTAGGGCGAGCCTTACGGAAGCATGTTCACTATGGCTACAATCCATGTAGACGGTAAAGAATATGATGTGAACGGAGCGGACAACCTGTTGCAGGCGTGTCTCTCTCTGGGCCTTGATATTCCTTATTTTTGCTGGCATCCGGCGCTGGGAAGCGTGGGAGCCTGCCGCCAGTGCGCGGTGAAGCAATTCCAGAATGCCGAAGATACCCGCGGTCGCCTTGTTATGTCATGCATGACACCGGCGTCGGACGGCACCTTTATTTCCATCGACGATGGCGAAGCGAAAGAGTTTCGTGAAAGCGTGGTGGAGTGGCTGATGACCAACCACCCGCACGACTGTCCGGTGTGCGAAGAGGGCGGTAACTGCCACCTGCAAGATATGACGGTAATGACCGGCCATAGCTTCCGTCGTTATCGCTTCACCAAACGTACTCACCAGAATCAGGATCTTGGCCCGTTCATCTCGCATGAAATGAACCGCTGTATCGCCTGTTATCGCTGTGTGCGCTACTACAAAGATTACGCAGACGGCAAAGATCTGGGCGTCTACGGTGCCCACGACAACGTCTACTTCGGCCGCCCGGAAGATGGCACGCTGGAGAGCGAATTCTCCGG
The DNA here is from genome assembly GCF_030024295.1 of Pantoea sp. Pa-EAmG. NCBI lineage: Bacteria > Pseudomonadati > Pseudomonadota > Gammaproteobacteria > Enterobacterales > Erwiniaceae > Pantoea > Pantoea sp. Pa-EAmG. The sequence goes on along the minus strand of NZ_JASEWO010000136.1, from coordinate 5,908 downwards.
TAACCTGGTCGAAATCTGCCCAACCGGCGTGTTCACGGACAAAACCCACTCCGAACGCTATAACCGTAAATGGGATATGCAGTTCGCGCCAAGCGTCTGCCAGCAGTGCAGCGTGGGTTGTAACACCAGCCCTGGCGAACGTTACGGCGAACTGCGTCGTATCGAGAACCGTTACAACGGTACGGTTAACCACTACTTCCTGTGCGATCGCGGACGTTTCGGTTACGGCTATGTGAACCGCAAGGATCGTCCACGCCATCCGGTACAGAAACGCGGCAACGATTGGGTCAGCCTCAATGCTGAGCAAGCGGTCAATGCGGCGGCTGATGTACTGCGTCAGGCGAAAAAAGTGATCGGTATTGGTTCACCGCGCGCCAGCATTGAAAGCAACTTTGCGCTGCGTGAACTGGTCGGTGCAGAGAACTTCTCAACCGGTATGCCAGCAGGTGAACAGGCTCGCGTCGAGTTAATGCTGAAAGTGCTGCAGGAGGGCGGAATCTACACGCCTTCTCTGCGCGAAATTGAAAGCTACGATGCGGTACTGGTGTTGGGTGAAGATCTGACTCAAGTGGGTGCGCGCGTGGCGTTGTCTGTGCGTCAGGCAGTGAAAGGCAAAGCACGTGAAATGGCAGCCGCACAGAAAGTGGCGGACTGGCAGATCGCGGCGATCCTTAACATTGGCCAGCACGCCAAACATCCGCTGTTTGTCACCAACGTTGATGAAACCCGGCTGGATGACATCGCGGCGTGGAGCTATCGCGCACCGGTAGAAGACCAAGCGCGTCTTGGTTTTGCTATCGCTAATGCACTGGATGAAACTGCGCCTGCGGTAAATGGCTTCGACAGTAAGCTGAACGGCAAGCTGGATGTGGTGGTACAGGCATTGGCGGGGGCGAAAAAGCCGCTGATCATTTCCGGTACTCACTCCGGTAGCATTGCAATGATTGAAGCGGCGGCCAACGTAGCGAAAGCACTGAAAGGTCGCGGTGCCGATGTGGGGATCACCTTCCTGGCCGGTGCAGCGAACAGCTTTGGTCTCGGCCTGATGGGCGGTCAATCGCTGGATAGCGCACTGGAACAGCTGGATAAAGGCGAAGCGGAAGCGCTGATCGTATTAGAGAACGATCTCTACCGCCACGCGCCAAAAGCCACTGTGGATGCCGCACTGCACAACACTGCACACGTCATTGTGGTGGATCACCAACGTACCGCGACGCTGGAGAAAGCAGGCCTGGTGCTGTCAACTGCCAGCTTCGCGGAGAGTGACGGTACCTCTATCAACCAGGAAGGCCGTGCTCAGCGCTTCTTCCAGGTTTACGATCCCGCTTACTACGACAACAGCATTGTCATGCTGGAGAGCTGGCGCTGGCTGCACTCCCTGCACAGCACGGTAGAAAGCCGTCAAATCGACTGGACGCTGCTGGATCACGTCATCGATGCCACCGTTGCGGCGCTGCCACAGCTGAAAGGCATCAAAGATGCGGCACCGGATGCCAGCTTCCGTATCCGTGGTCAGAAACTGGCGCGTTCACCGCATCGTAACAGTGGCCGTACCGCCATGCGTGCCAATATTAGCGTGCACGAACCGCGTCAGCCGCAGGATAAAGACACCATGTTTGCCTTCTCCATGGAAGGTAACAACCAGCCAAGCGCTCCGCGCTCGCAGATTCCATTTGCCTGGGCACCAGGCTGGAACTCCCCGCAGGCATGGAACAAGTTCCAGGCTGAAGTGGGTGGCAAGTTGCGTCATGGCGATCCGGGTGTGCGTCTGTTTGAAGCCGGTGAAGGCTCATTACCTTGGTTCACTGCCGTACCAGAAAGCTTTGTCGAAGGCGGTCAATACCGTGTTGCGCCTTACTACCAATTGTTTGGTAGTGAAGAGATGACCCAGCGTTCACCGACCTTCCAGAAGCGTATGTCACCTGCCACATTGGTGATTAACCCTGCTGATGCGGAAAAACTGGGTGTGAACAACGGTTCTGCGGTTGAGCTGGTGTGTGCCGGTGAAACCCTGCGCTTGCCGGTCTGTTTCTCTGCTTCCTTGCAAGCAGGGCAGGTGGGGCTGCCGCTGGGAATGCCGGGTGTACCGCCGTTCCTCTCAGGTGCGCAAATTGACAAATTGCAGGAGGCCGCGCAATGAGCTGGCTGACACCGGACGTTATCGACATCCTCATCCAGATCCTGAAAACCATTGTGATCCTGCTGGTGGTGGTGGGTTGTGGTGCCTTCATGAGTTTCGCCGAGCGTCGTCTGCTCGGCTTATGGCAGAACCGTTACGGTCCTAACCGTGTGGGCTGGGGCGGCTCACTGCAGCTTGCGGCTGACATGATCAAAATGTTCTTTAAAGAGGACTGGGTTCCGCCGTTTACCGATCGCTTCATCTTTACCCTGGCACCGGTGATTGCCTTTGTATCACTGCTGCTGGCGTTTGCCATTGTGCCGGTTTCACCGACCTGGATGGTGACAGACCTGAACATCGGTTTGTTGTTCTTCCTGATGATGGCAGGTCTGGCCGTGTACGCCGTGCTGTTCGCTGGTTGGTCGAGTAACAACAAATACTCGCTGCTGGGTGCGATGCGTGCGTCGGCGCAAACGCTGAGCTACGAAGTATTCCTTGGCCTGTCGCTGATGGGTGTGGTGGCGCAAGCCGGTTCGTTCAATATGAACGCCATCGTCGAAAGCCAGGCGCATTTGTGGAACATTATTCCGCAGTTCTTTGGCTTCGTGACCTTCTGCATCGCGGGTGTTGCGGTGTGTCACCGTCACCCGTTTGACCAGCCAGAAGCGGAACAGGAACTGGCCGATGGTTACCACATTGAATATGCCGGTATGAAGTTCGGTCTGTTCTTCGTCGGTGAATATGTGGCCATCACCACCGTTTCAGCGCTGATTGTCACGCTGTTCTTCGGTGGCTGGCACGGTCCATTCCTGCCGCCATTCATCTGGTTCGCCCTGAAAACGGCGTTCTTTATGGTGATGTTTATCCTGATTCGTGCTGCGCTGCCGCGTCCACGTTATGACCAGGTGCTGTCGTTCGGCTGGAAAGTGTGTCTGCCGTTGACGTTATTGAACCTGCTGGCGACCGCCGCAGTGATTCTGTACAGCGCGCAGTAAGGGGTTTTGAGATGACTTTAAAAGATATTGTCGTTGGCTTCGGCACGACAGTGCGCAGTATCTGGATGATAGGCATGCATGCCTTCGCCAAGCGCGAAACCCAGATGTACCCAGAAGAGCCGGTATATCTGCCGCCGCGCTATCGTGGCCGTATTGTGTTGACGCGCGATCCAGACGGCGAAGAGCGCTGCGTTGCCTGTAACCTGTGTGCGGTAGCCTGCCCAGTGGGTTGTATCTCACTGCAAAAAGCAGAAACCGTCGATGGTCGTTGGTATCCGGAATTTTTCCGCATCAACTTCTCACGCTGCATTTTCTGCGGTCTGTGTGAAGAGGCTTGCCCAACCACTGCAATCCAGCTGACCCCGGATTTTGAACTGGGTGAATTTAAGCGTCAGGACTTGGTGTATGAGAAGCAAGACTTGCTGATTTCCGGTCCGGGTAAATATCCGGAGTACAACTTCTATCGCATGGCGGGTATGGCGATCGACGGGAAAGAGAAAGGCGAAGCGGAAAACGAAGCCAAGCCAATCGACGTCAAAAGCTTGTTACCTTAAGGAGCCAGGTATGGAATTTGCGTTTTATCTTTGCGGACTGGTGGCGGTGTTGACGACATTGCGCGTCATCACGCACACCAATCCAGTACATGCGCTGCTGTACCTGATTGTTTCACTGCTGTCGATTGCGGGCGTGTTCTTCTCGATGGGAGCTTACTTTGCCGGTGCGCTGGAAATCATCGTCTACGCCGGTGCCATTATGGTGCTGTTCGTGTTCGTGGTGATGATGCTGAACCTGGGCAAAAGCCAGCAGGATCAGGAGCGTGAATGGCTGAAGCCTTCGCTGTGGATTGGACCTGGCATTGTCTCTCTGCTGTTGCTGGCGGTGATGATTTACGCCATCAGCACTGCGCAGGATCAGGGTATTGATGGCACCGTCATTGATGCGAAAGCGGTCGGTATCAGCCTGTTTGGCCCATACGTTCTGGCGGTTGAGCTGGCGTCAATGTTGCTGCTGGCCGGTCTGGTGGTGGCCTTCCATATCGGACGTGAAGAGCGTCAGGGCGAAGTGTTAAGCAATCGCCATGCTGATGCACATGTGAATAAGGAGGATCACGCATGATCCCGTTACAACACGGCCTGATGTTGGCCGCTGTGCTGTTTGTCCTTGGCCTGACCTCACTGGTGCTGCGTCGCAACCTGCTGTTTATGCTGATTGGTCTGGAGATCATGATCAACGCTGCTGCGCTGGCACTGGTTGTCGCGGGCAGTTACTGGGGACAAGCTGACGGCCAGGTCATGTACATTCTTGCCATCAGCCTTGCGGCGGCGGAAGCCAGTATTGGTCTGGCATTGTTGCTGCAGCTCTATCGTCGTCGTCAGACGTTGAACATTGACACAGTGAGCGAGATGCGCGGATGAATCTTCTCTATTTAACCGTATTATTTCCGCTGATTGGCTTTCTGCTATTAGCGTTTTCCCGTGGCCGTTGGTCGGAGAACCTGTCGGCTACGGTGGGAATGGGATCGGTAGGTCTTGCTGCACTGACCACCATTTATGCCGGCTTCGACTTCTTCAGTCACGGCCAGCAGCCGTTCACACAAGCATTGTGGACATGGATGCACGTTGGCACCTTTGATATCAAAGTCAATCTGGTGCTGGATGGCTTGTCATTGACCATGCTTTCCGTGGTCACCGGCGTCGGTTTCTTCATCCACATGTTCGCTTCCTGGTACATGCGTGGCGAAGAGGGCTATTCGCGCTTCTTCGCGTACACCAACTTGTTCATCGCGAGCATGGTGGTGCTGGTATTAGCTGACAACCTGATGCTGATGTATCTCGGTTGGGAAGGCGTGGGCTTGTGCTCATACCTGCTGATTGGCTTCTACTACAGCAATCCAGAGAACGGCAAAGCGGCGATGAAAGCGTTCATCATTACCCGTGTGGGTGATGTATTCCTCGCTTTCGCACTGTTCATTCTCTACAACGAACTGGGTACGCTGAACTTCCGCGAGCTGGTGGAACTGGCACCGGCGCACTTTGCCGCTGACAACCACATGCTGCAATGGGCAACGCTGATGTTGCTGGGTGGTGCGGTCGGTAAATCTGCACAGCTGCCGCTGCAAACCTGGCTGGCCGATGCGATGGCGGGTCCAACACCTGTTTCTGCATTGATCCACGCCGCCACCATGGTGACCGCGGGTGTCTACCTGATTGCCCGTTCACACGGCTTGTTCCTGTTAACGCCGGAAGTGCTGCATCTGGTCGGGATTGTCGGTGCGATTACCCTGGTACTGGCGGGTTTTGCGGCACTGGTACAGACCGACATCAAACGCGTGCTGGCTTACTCAACCATGAGTCAGATCGGCTACATGTTCCTCGCGCTTGGCGTGCAGGCATGGGACGCGGCGATTTTCCACTTGATGACGCACGCATTCTTTAAAGCACTGCTGTTCCTTTCTTCGGGTTCGGTCATTCTGGCCTGCCACCACGAGCAGAATATCTTCAAAATGGGCGGCCTGCGTAAGAGCATCCCATTGGTGTATACCTGTTTCCTGGTGGGTGGCGCAGCGCTGGCGGCACTGCCGCTGATCACCGCAGGTTTCTACAGTAAGGATGAAATCCTGTTTGGTGCGCTGGCGAATGGCCACATCAATCTGATGGTGGCGGGTCTGGTCGGTGCATTCCTGACCTCGATCTACACCTTCCGCATGATCTTTAACGTGTTCCACGGTGAAGAGAAAATTCAAGCGCACGCTGGCAAATGCATTAATAACCATCTCCCGCTAATTGTGCTGTTT
>NZ_JASEWO010000345.1:0-1416 GCF_030024295.1 Pantoea sp. Pa-EAmG | reverse complement strand
TTGATCGTCCAGAAGCTCAAGCAGAAGCTGCTGCAGAGTAATTTGCAGTAACGTAAAAAACCCGCTTCGGCGGGTTTTTTATTGCCTGTCATTTCTTCCCATTTCCCCTCCATTCGCTATGCTGTTGGCAGACATGCCTGCAGGAGGTTTCTATGTGGCTTATCGATCAGCTGGCTGAGCAACACATCCGCGCCGCGCAGGAAAAGGGTGAGCTGAGCAATCTGCCTGGTGAGGGTGCGCCGCTCACGCTGGACGATGACAGTGGTGTGCCGGCGGAATTGCGCAGTGCCTGGCGACTGCTGAAAAACGCCGGCTATCTCCCACCGGAACTGGAGATGCGCCGCGACGCGCTGGCACTGAGCGATTTGCTTCGCGAACTCGATCCTGATGACAACGAGGCGCGCGAACTGGCCAAGCGCCTGACATTGCTGGAGATGAAACTGCAGCAGGCCGGCATGAGCACCGATTTTCTGCGTGGCGAATACCGCCCGGCGATCGGTCAGCGGTTACAGCAGGAGAAATAGTATGTATCGCATTGGCCAGCTGGCAAAACTGGCGGACGTGACGCCGGACACCATCCGCTTTTATGAAAAGCAGCAGATGATGGATCATGAGGTACGCACCGAGGGCGGCTTCCGCCTGTACAGCGATAACGATCTGCAGCGCCTGCGTTTTATCCGTTACGGCCGGCAGCTTGGTTTCAGCCTGGAATCGATCCGCGACCTGCTGTCGATCCGCATCGATCCAGAGCATCACACCTGTGAAGAGTCAAAAGCAATCGTGGCGAAACGGCTGGATGAGGTGAACAGTATGATTAGCGAACTGCAAACCATTCAGCGCTCGCTGCAACGGCTGGCGGAAACCTGTTGTGGCGACCGCCACAGTAGCGCCTGCTGTTCGATCCTCGAGGCACTGGAAACCGGTGAAGATCCGCATCCTGAAATTTGTTGTAGCAAGGATTGAATTCTGGCGCGCAGGGACTATAGTTGCGCCATCACTAACCGGAGGACGATATGAGTCACTATCAGCATCGAAAAGGCAAAATTAACGATAACGCCCTGGAAGCTCTGTTACACGATCCGCTGTATCGCCAGCGTGTTGAACGTAATCAGAAGGGGAAAGGCAGCTACCGGCGTAAAGATAAACACGCGAAGGGAGCGAATCAGGAGGCCAGCGGTAAGCAACAATGTTTACCTCTGGCCTTCTGCTTTAGTGACAAAAAAGCCGCCTGAAGAGGCGGCTTTTATTCATCACACTTTATTATTTTGTTGCTTAAGCAGGTCGCGAATCTCGGTCAGCAGCACTTCTTCATTAGTCGGTTTAGGCGCTGGTTTTTCCACTTCTTTTTTTTTATACAGTTTATTCATTACTTTGATGGCAATGAAGATGGCAAACGCCACGATGATGAAGTCAAAT
>NZ_JASEWO010000344.1:0-1419 GCF_030024295.1 Pantoea sp. Pa-EAmG | reverse complement strand
AAGATAGAGTCCACAGAGCAATACCTTCGCGATAATCAAAAGCACTAATTTCTTACTTCGCGTGAAAGGGCACCCAATAGGGTGCCTTTTTCATGGACACGATTTTTTTGCTATGCTGTTGAAAAATTTCGTCGTTTGGCAGGAGTGATGTGGTTATGGTTTATGATCTGATTGTGGTGGGCAGCGGATCGGTGGGAGCCGCCGCCGGTTTTTACGCAACCCAGGCAGGCTTATCGGTATTGATGATTGATAGTGCCCATCCTCCGCACAGCCAGGGCACACACCACGGTGAAACACGCCTGATCCGCCATGCCTATGGCGAAGGTGAACGCTATGTCCCGCTGGTGCTGCGCGCACAAACCTTGTGGGATGAGCTGGAACGTCAGAGCGGTGAACGCATTATGCATCGAAGCGGCATCCTCAATCTGGCCCCCCTCACTTCCTCATTTATCCAAAATGTCATCGACAGCGCCAAAACGTATCAACTGGAAGTAAAAATCCTGCAGGCAGACGAAGTGCGCAAGCGCTGGCCGCAGATCTCTGTGCCCGACGGCTACATTGGGGTATTCGAACCTCACTCCGGCTTCCTGAAATGTGAGCAGGCGGTTCGTAGCTGGATACAGCTGGCTGAACAGGCGGGCTGCGCACAACTGTTTAATTGCCCGGTGAGTGAGATCGCACGCGATGGTGACTTGCAGCAAGTCACTACCCGCGACGGCGTGTTTCGCGCGCGTAAATTATTGGTCAGTGCCGGAACCTGGGTGAGTGAGCTGGTAAAAGATTTGCCAGTACAACCGGTGCGTAAAGTCTTTGCCTGGTATCAGGCAGATGGACGTTATAGCGAGAACAACCAATTTCCTGGCTTCACGGTGGAGATGCCTGATGGCAGTCACTTTTATGGCTTCCCTGCCGACAACAATGCATTAAAAGTGGGACGTCACGATGGCGGGCAGCTGATGCAGAAACCCGAAGATCGTAAACCTTTCGGCAGTATCGCTGCAGACGGCAGCGAAGCCTTCAGTTTCCTGCGTCAGTTCTTACCAGGGGTTGGCGTTTGCTTACACGGTGAGGTCTGCAGTTATGACAACACACCTGATGAAGACTTTATTATAGATACCCTTCCAGGCGAGCCAAATCGATTAATTATTACCGGCTTGAGTGGACACGGATTTAAATTTGCCAGCGTATTAGGTGAACTTGCCAGTGAATTTGCCCAGGATAAGCCCTTCTCCTTTGACCTGAAGCCGTTTTCACTTTCGCGCTTTGCTTAACGTTGTCTCGCTGGCGCCTCAGGCGCCAGCCTTATATTGACGCAAGCTTACATTAATAGTTCTTCCCTGACATTTTAGCGTTAAGATTGCCGCATTAGGTGTAGCAATATTCAATTAAATTTTATTTCCCCGCCACCTATACAACCAT
>NZ_JASEWO010000014.1:0-44014 GCF_030024295.1 Pantoea sp. Pa-EAmG | reverse complement strand
GGAGCACCATAAAGTTACGTTTCATTCTTTGCACTCTCTTCATTGCTGAGGAACAGCAGGGTAAGGCCGGTGACAATAAGCGCTCTTATGGTCACGCTATTCAATCAGTTAACCATTTTGTGATCTCGCGCACCTCAAGTTCCTCTGTAACACGCCGTTAACCTCGATCAGGCAACTCGCCACACCAGGGTAAGGGCACACCGATGTTAAAAACCACACAATCCCGTTTTACCGCGACCTTAGTCGCATTCTTCGTTGTTCTTATGCTGGTCACCGTCCTGGTGATTAACCAGTTCATCGCGCCGCAGCTTAGCCAGAACGAAAGCCGGCTGGTGCGCTATGAGGTGGATGGTCTCGCCGGACGTATCGTCGAGCAGATGAACCGCGTGCAGGCGCAGCAGCGTGCCATTACCGAAGCGGCGGGCGTGATGGACAGCGCCGCCATTGATACGCTGCTGCCGGCGCTGGTTAACCAGTATCAGGACAGCAACGTGTTCGGCGGCGGTATCTGGCCGTTACCCAACCGGCGCGATCCGGCGAAAGAGAAAGACAGCTCGTTCTTTGCGCGTAACGCCAGCAACCAGCTGCAGGTCAACACCTACTGGAACTCCGATGCTGCCGACAAATACTGGGAGCAGCCGTGGTACAAAGATGGCATGGCCGCAGAAAAAGGCCAGTGCGCGTGGGCGAAGGCTTATCAGGATGCCGCCAGCCCGCAGCCGCGCACCAACTGCGCCATGGCGATTTACCGTAACGGCACTGTGTGGGGCGTCTCAACCATTGACGTCACGCTCGGTTTTTTCAATCAGCTGGCGCAGCAGATGGGTGAGGCGATTCATGGCCGCGTACTGATTGTCGAAGCGGACGGCAAAGTGGTCGGCAATGCCGCGCTGCTGGAGGGTACGCCGAAGCTGGAAAATCTGGCTGACACCCAGCTGCCAATGGCGGCGGCGCTGAAAGGGTTGCTGGCACAGGCCGGTTCTCAGCCGTCGCAAACCACCTTCAGCGGAGAAGATGGTGAGCACACGCTGTTCCTGCAGGCCATTCCCGGCAGCCCATGGTATCTGGCCAGCGACGTGCCGTCCGCGCTGCTGGATGCGCAGACGCACAGCATGCTGACCCGTCTCGGCCTGGTCCAGATCCCGCTGGCGATTCTGCTGCTGCTGGTGCTGCTTGGCTTTGTCCGCGCGATGATGAAACGCCTGAATCTGCTGCATCAAAACATCGAAGCGCTGTCGACCGGTGGTGCGGATCTGACGCAGCGTCTGCCGGCCAGCAATAGCCCGGAATTCAACGCTGTGGCGCAAAGCTTTAACCAGTTCATCGCCCATTTGCAGGGGCTGATGCGCCAGGTGGGCGACAGCGCACTGGCGATTACTGCGGCTTCACGTGAAATCGCCAGCGGCAACGCCGATCTCTCGGCGCGGACGGAATCGCAGGCGAGTTCCATTGTGCAAACCGCCGCGTCAATGGAAGAGCTGACCGGCACGGTGCGTCAGAACGCCGACAACGCCACGCACGCCAACCAGCTGGCAGATGGCGCATCCCAGGTCGCGGCGCGCGGCAGTGAAGTGGTGCGTCAGGTGGTCAGCACCATGGGTGAAATCCATCACTCCTCGCGTAAGGTGGTGGATATCATCAGCGTCATCGACAGCATCGCCTTCCAGACCAACATTCTGGCGCTCAACGCGGCGGTAGAAGCGGCACGCGCCGGTGAACAGGGCCGCGGGTTTGCCGTGGTGGCTTCGGAGGTACGCAATCTGGCGCAGCGTTCCGCTAACTCCGCGCGCGAAATCAAGAAGCTGATTGAAGAGTCGGTAGCTAATATCGACACCGGCAGCCAGCTGGTGGAGCAGGCCGGACAAACCATGGATGAGCTGATGCAGGGCGTCAGCAGCGTCACAACGCTGATGAGCGAAATCATGTCCGCCAGCCGCGAGCAGAGCATGGGGATCGAACAGGTGAACGTGGCGATTACCCAGCTCGACGGCAGCACCCAGCAGAACGCGGCGCTGGTGGAGCAGGTCTCGGCAGCGGCGCGCGCCATGGAGGAGCAGAGCGTGCAGCTTGAGCAGGTGGTGCACGGCTTCAAACTGTAATTCATCCCGTCAGAGAGCACAGCGGCGCGTTTTTTGCGCCGCTGTCACGCTTTTTCCTGCCTTATTCTCCAGAATTATCCGCTGGCTGCTAAGCTTACTGCTTATCGCGCCAGCGCACGGAATGTGCGCGATTTTCTCCGCTGCCGCTTCCGCTATTGTGTACAATAGTGGGGATTTTTCCGAAGGAGTTGTCATGCCCGCCATTGAAGTTATCCTCGTTGACCACCTCGATCGTCCCACCGGCAAGATGGAAAAGCTGGAAGTGCATGAGAAAGGATTGCTGCATCGTGCGGTAACGGTTTACGTGTTCAATTCGCGCCATGAACTGTTGCTGCAGCGCCGGGCGCAAAGCAAGTATCACTGCGGCGGTTTGTGGAGCAATACCTGCTGCAGCCATCCTTACCCGCAGGAGCCGACGCGCGATGCGGCTGAGCGCCGCCTGCGTGAAGAGATGGGACTGGATCTGGCGTTAACGCCGGTGTTTGAACTGAGCTATAACCTGCCCCTCAGCAACGGTCTGATCGAACATGAGTACGGTCATGTGTTTTTCGCCATCAGTGACGAAGTGCCGGTGCTCAACCTTGATGAGGCTGACGACTGGTGTTACCGCTCAGTCGAACAGATTCAGCAGGAGATGCGCGAGAATCCGGCAAAATTCACGCCGTGGTTCCTGCACACATTCCCGCGCATCCCCAATACGCTGGGCGATTTCCGCCTCACCGCCTGAGCCAACGCCTCATCGCTGAGGCGTTATCCGCTTACTGAAAATCTTCCGCATCGACATCATAGCCTGACGGTTCCCAGCGAATCGCCAGCAGCGCCAGTAATCCAGCCAGCGGTGCGAGCAGGATCACCCAGAACACGCCGGTGCCGAACGCCGCGACCAGCAGCGGAAACACAAACAGGGATACCGTCGAACTGGCGCGCATCAGCGTCTGGTTAAAGCCGACGCCCACGCCGCGCAGCGAAGCCGGATAGCTCAGCGAGGCAAAGGTCATGGTGTGCGAACCCGGACCAAACCCCTGACCGAACAGGAACAGCGCCAGCATGGCAATCGCCAGGGCCGCTTCCTCGCCGCCGGCCGGGCGACCAATCAGCGCCAGGCCCAGCAGCGCCGCACACTGGCAGGCGTAACCGGCCACCGACATCTTCCACGCGCCCAGCCGTGGCACCAGCCGCACCGCCAGCAGGCCGCCAACAAACGCAAACAGCAGGTTAAGCGCCAGCGAGACCAGAATGGTGGTCAGCATCGACTGCGCGAGGAAGCTGGAGATGATCACCGGCAGGCCAAAGGCCACGGCGTTATAGGCGAACGACGAGGCAATCGAGGTTATCGTTGCCAGCAGCGTACGGCGGCGGTAAACGCCTTGCAGCAGCGCGCCATAGTTGCGCCAGCTGGCTTTACGTACTGGCTGTACGGCAGTGAGCTCGGCATCCTGCGCGACCTCCGCGTTGATGTTATATGACCGCCGCAGGATTGCCGCTGCACCCTGCAGGTTGCCCTGATTTGCCGCCCAGATCGGTGATTCGCTCATGTAACGACTGCGGATGGCGATGATCAACAGCGCCGGTACCGCGCCAAAGCCGAGGATCAGCCGCCACAGCCAGTCAGTATGGCTCTCTGGCAGCACCGCATATAGCAGCAGCACCAGCAGATAGGAGATGCTTATCGCCGCGTACCAGGTGGGACACCACATCGCGACGCTGGCGGCCTTATTGCCCTGACCGCGCAGTCGGGAAAACTCCGCCAGAAACGCCATCGCCACCGGCAGATCGATGCCGACGCCGAGCCCCATTACAAAGCGCGCCGCCGCCAGCACGTACTCGTTCGGCGCAAAGGCACAGGCCAGTGCCGCCACCACGAAAAAGAACATATCGGCCATAAAGACCCGATAGCGGCCAATTTTATCGGTGAGATAGCCACCGATCAGCGCGCCAACAATCGCGCCAAAGGTGATAGCCGACGCCACCATGCCAGTGCCGGCGGGCGTCAGATTGAATTCGCGCGTGACATCTTTAATACCGAAGGCCAGCGCACCGAGATCGTAGGCATCGAGAAAAACCCCGCCCAGCGCAATGGCGATGACGATGCGTGCATTGCTGCGCGAGGCGTTACTGTTATTGACCAGCCGCGTCACGTCGGCCGCGCTGCGAATCCACTGCGTCTCGCCCTGCGGCGTATTCCCTGCCAGCGCCACGTGCGCCGAAGAAGTTAAGTCAGACATGATGTTGTGTGATTTATTGTAAAGAGTGGGGCTATGAGCATAAGCCGCGCCACGGATGTGAAAAATTCTATTTGGTTATAAGTGCAACCAAAGCGTTCTATAAAACCGGCAACGGATAGCAGAAAAAGAACGAATTGCGCCGCTTGACCGCACCCATCCCGTTTCGCCAGGCTACGCTTGATAATCACTGAAAGAAAATAATGCTGAGGAAAGCGCCATGATTAAGCAGGGTTTATTGGGGATGATCGCATTCGCGATGAGTGTCGGGGCCGTGCAGGCAGCGGACCCGGTCAAGGTAGGTTCCAAGATTGATACTGAAGGTTCGCTGCTCGGCAACATCATTCTGCAGGTGCTGAACCAGCATGGGGTAAAAACCGTGAATAAAATCCAGCTAGGTACCACGCAGGTGGTGCGCGGCGCAATTACCGCCGGTGAGCTGGATATCTATCCGGAATATACCGGCAACGGGGCGTTCTTCTTCAATGATGAGAAGGACGCGGCGTGGAAAAACGCGCAGCAGGGCTATGAGAAGGTGAAAAAGCTTGATGCAGAGAAAAATCATCTGGTGTGGCTGACGCCAGCACCGGCCAACAACACCTGGACCATTGCGGTGCGCGGCGATGTCGCGCAGCAGAATAACCTGCAATCCCTCGACGATCTCAGCGCTTACCTGAAAAAAGGCGGCACCTTTAAGCTGGCGGCGTCGGCGGAGTTCATCGAGCGCAGCGATGCGCTGCCGGCGTTTGAGAAAGCCTACAACTTCAAGCTGGGCCAGTCACAGCTGCTGTCGCTGGCTGGCGGGGACACCGCTGTTACCATCAAAGCGGCCGCCCAGCAAACGTCCGGCGTCAATGCGGCGATGGCTTACGGTACCGACGGCCCGGTCGCGGCGCTCGGCCTGCAAACCCTGAGCGACCCGAAGGGCGTACAGCCGATTTACGCGCCCGCGCCGGTGATCCGCGCCAGCGTGCTGCAACAGTACCCGCAGATTGCCGACTGGCTGCAGCCGGTATTCAGCAAGCTGGATGAGAAAACCCTGCAGCAGCTCAACGCGCAAATCGCCGTTGACGGTCAGGACGCCAGCCAGGTGGCGCAGCAGTGGCTGCAGCAGAATAAGTTGCTGTAAGCGGTGCTGTCACGGATAAACCGACCGCGCCAGCAGCCGGTGCTGCTGGTGCTGACGTTGCTGATCACGCTGGCGCTGGGAGCGCTACCGCTGCTGAGCTATGCGGCCAACCGGCTGGTCTCCGGACAGCCGCTGATGCTTTGGCAGGTAACGGCAGGCTGGCTGCTGCTGCTGCCGCTGTTATGGCTATGGCTGGGATTGTGGTGGCCGCCGGGACGCGGTGCGGCGCTGGCGCAGTTGCTGGGCGCGGAGCTACTGTTCGCCCTGCTGATTGGCATCGGCGGCCACGCCGCCAGTGAGCTGGCCCGCAGCGGCAGCCCGCTGGCGCGCACCGCGCTGGGCAGCGGCCTATGGTGTGCGGCAGGATTAGCGCTACTGCTGGCAGCCGAAGCGATTCGCCAGCTTAGCCAGCAGACGCCACTACGTATTCTGCTTAATCTGCAACTGTGGCTGCCGCCGCTGATACTGCTGCTGAGTGGTCAGCTGGACGCGCTGTCGCTGCTAAAAGAGTACAGCAATCGCACCGCTGTCTTTAACGCCGCGTTCAGCCAGCATCTGCTGCTGCTGGGCGGCACGCTGCTGCCCACCTTACTGATTGGTCTACCGCTGGGACTCGCCATCGCGCGTCGCGCCCGCTGGCAACATGCCGCCTTCAGCGTGCTGAATCTGATCCAGACCGTGCCGTCTGTGGCGCTGTTTGGCCTGCTGATTGCACCGCTGGCCGGGCTGGCGGCGCATTTTCCGCAGCTGGCGCGCCTCGGTATCAGCGGGATTGGCGTCGCGCCGGCGCTGATTGCGCTGGTGCTGTATGCACTGCTGCCGCTGGTGCGCAGCGTGGTTGCGGGGCTGCAGCAGGTGCCGCAGGAGGTGCGTGAAACCGCGCGCGGCATGGGCATGAGTAGCTGGCAGCAGTTCTGGCAAGCTGAGCTGCCGCTGGCGCTGCCGGTGTGGCTCTCCGGACTGCGCGTGGTGGTGGTGCAAACCGTCGGGCTGGCGGTAGTCGCCGCACTGATTGGAGCGGGCGGCTTCGGCGCCATTGTGTTTCAGGGACTGCTGAGCAGCGCACTGGATCTGGTGCTGCTGGGTGTGATTCCGGTGGTGGCGCTGGCGGTGATATTCGATGCGCTGCTGCGATTGCTGTCGGCGCTGCTGGAGAGAGGACATGATTGAATTTCATCAGGTGAGCAAAGCGTTCGCCGGTAAAGAGGCGATTCGCAACCTGTCGTTGAAGATTGAGAAGGGCAGTTTTACCGTGCTGATCGGCACGTCCGGCTCGGGTAAATCCACCACGCTGAAGATGATTAACCGGCTGGTTGAGCATGACAGCGGCGAAATCCGTTTTGCCGGTGAGCCGATCGAGCAGATGGATGCGCGCGCGCTGCGGCGGCGCATTGGCTATGCCATTCAGTCCATCGGCCTGTTTCCACACTGGAATGTGGCCAAAAATATCGCCACCGTGCCATCGCTGCTCGGCTGGCCGCGGGAAAAAATTGCCGCACGGGTTGAGGAGCTGCTGGCGCTGCTCAATCTCGACAGTCAGCTGGCGTCGCGCTATCCGCACCAGCTCTCCGGCGGCCAGCAGCAGCGTGTTGGTGTGGCGCGCGCGCTGGCGGCCGACCCGGAACTGCTGCTGATGGATGAACCGTTCGGCGCGCTCGATCCGGTCAACCGGCAGGCGCTGCAGCAGGAGATGCTGCGCATTCAGCAGCTGTCGGGGCGCACTGTGGTGCTGGTGACGCACGATATCGACGAAGCGTTAACTCTCGCCGATCAGCTGGTGCTGATGGACGGCGGAGAGATTGTGCAGCAGGGACGGCCGATTGACCTGCTGACGCAGCCTGCCAGTGATTTCGCGCGCCAGTTCTTTGGCCGCAGCGAGCTGGGCGTGCGTCTGCTGGCGCTGGGGCGGGCCGGCAGTGCGGCACGACGCGGTGAGTGGCTGGAGGCGGAACCGATCGCCGCCGGGCTGACGCTGCGCGAGGCGCTGTCGCAGTTTATTGCGCGCCGCACCGACAAATTACCGGTTGTCGATCAGCATCAGCAGCCGCTGGGCGTGCTGCACTTTAGCGATTTGCTGCGACAGCAGGAGGCGGGCTGATGCGAATGCTGCGCGATCCGCTCTACTGGCTGCTGGGGATATTTCTGCTGTTGCTGTGGGGGTTACCGCACAGTGCGCCGCTGTTTGCGCACTGGTTTCCGCAGCTGGAGCGTCCGCTGTACCAGCAGGAGAGTTTCTGGCAGCTGGCGCTGGCCCATCTGCTGCTGGTGATCAGCGGCAGCGTGCTGGCGATAGTGGTGGGCGTTGGCTGTGCGGTCTTCGCTACCCGTCACGGCGGCAGGGCGTTCCGCCCGCTGCTGGAGACGCTGGCGGCTGCCGGTCAGACCTTTCCGCCGGTGGCGGTGCTGGCGATTGCCGTGCCGGTCATGGGCTTTGGCGCTGCGCCGGCGGTGATGGCGCTGTTTCTATATGGGCTGTTGCCGATTCTGCAGGGCACGCTGGCGGGACTGGACAGCGTTCCGGCCAGCAGCCGTGAGATCGCCGTCGGTCTGGGAATGGGACCGTGGCGGCGTCTGTGGCAGATAGAGCTGGCGCTGGCGGCACCGGTGATTATGGCGGGCGTGCGCACCTCAGTGATGATCAACATCGGCACCGCGACCATCGCCTCAACCGTCGGAGCGGAGAGTCTGGGTTCGCCGGTGATTATCGGTCTGAGCGGCTTCAATACCGCTTATGTGATTCAGGGCGCGCTGCTGGTGGCGCTGCTGGCGCTGATCTGCGACCGGCTGCTGGAGCGGTTGCAGCACGCACTCAGTGGGTATGCAGAATAAGGCTGTAGCCAACCAGCATCATGCCGCCCATGCCGCCAATCGCCATTATGGCAAACAGGGTGCCAATGAGAATTTTATTCCAGTTCATAGGTAAACCTGAGAAAAGTCATGAAGTGCGGCATGATAACGCGCACATGCGGTAAGGCAAAGGCCGCATGTGCGATTTTTCAGGTCGGTTCGTGGACGTGAATCGAGAAGCCCTGAGCCTGCCAGTGTTCGAACTGCTCCAGCTGGCGGCGCGTCGGCTTTTTACCGGTCCAGATAAACAGATGCTGGCCGGGAAACAGCTCCGGACGCGGCATATCCAGCGGTTCCGCCAGCACATCAATGCGCCAGCCCTGCTGCGCTAAGCGCCAGGCTTCCAGCCAGATGCGGGTGCGATCTTCTACGCCCCAGCCAATCATTAAGGCATCTTTGCCGGCTTTTTTACGCGCGCCTGCCAGACAGAACGCGACATAATCAATCAGTGCGCCGTCCAGCAGACTGCACATGGTGCGGGCGGTATTTTGATCCAGCCCGAGACGCTGGCGTACCGGTACAAAAACGTGGTCAATCAGCGCATCGACCGGGTGTTCACGGCCAATGGTGGCGATTTTGGTGCGTAGCTTGGAGGCGCGCACGTGGCGCAGCACGCTCATCAGCTCTTCCTGCAGCGCCGTCCAGCCGTCATGCACGTTGAAGGTCTCTCCTTCAAGCAGGGCTTTGACTTTGCCAACAGGCACACCGCTCTCTATCCAGCGTTTGATCTCTTCGATCCGCTGAACATCTTCATCATCAAATTGTCGATGACCACCCTCAGTGCGCTGCGGCTTTAACAATCCATAACGACGCTGCCAGGCGCGCAGGGTTACCGGGTTAATTCCACAGCGCTCGGCAACATCACCGATACTGTATAAGGCCATGGCATCCTCTAAAATTCTGACCTGCATAACAACACCTTAACCGCCAGAGTGAGCTTGTACAATGATTATTTTATTGTACAACTTGACCCACTGCACGATTTCGGGCTTTATCTCTTATGTGAGAATTATTTCCCGAAAATGAGAGGTTAAAGATGTCTGCTCTAAATACGGAAGATCGGCTTGCGGCACGTCTGGCGGAATTACGCCTGCAGCGCGGCTGGTCGCTGGATGAACTGGCTCTGGCAACCGGCATTAGCCGGGCATCATTGTCGCGCATTGAGCGCGCCGAGACCAGCCCTACCGCCGCTTTGCTTAATCGCTTGTGCGTGGCCTACGGTTTAACCATGTCGCGACTGCTCAGCGAAGTAGAAGAAGAAGCGGCGCTGCTGCTGAAAGCGGAGCAGCAGCCGGTCTGGCAGGATACGCTCAGCGGCTTCCAGCGGCGCAACGTCTCGCCGCCGGCCAGTCAGTTTAAAGCGGAGCTGGTGGAGGGCGTGCTGCGTCCGGGCGCGCGCATTGATTATGATGCGCCGCCGGTACAGGGGCTGGAACAGCACATCTGGCTGCAGTCGGGCGAGCTGACCATCACCATGGAGACGCAGAGCTGGACGCTACAGGCCGGCGATTGCCTGCGCTTCCACCTCAGCGGACGTTCCTCTTTTCAGGCGCATGCCGAAGGCGGCGCGCGCTACATTCTGGTGGTGTGCAAACCATGATTGAAATCGACTCTCTCAGCGCTACCCAGGCGCAGCCGCTGCTGGCGTCATTGTGTGAAGTGCTGCACGGCTGCGTGGCAGACGGTGCCAGCGTCGGCTTCATTGACGCAGACGATCGCGCAGTGATGGCGCGTTTCTGGCAGGACAAAATTTACAGCCTGGCGAGCGGCGATAACCAGCTGCTGGTGGCCTGGCAAGCGGGCGAGATAGTGGCCACGGTGATGCTGGGCTTCAGCAGTATGCCCAACGGCCGCCATCGTGCGGAGATCAGCAAGTTGCTGGTGCATCCGCGTGCGCGTCGTCAGGGCATTGCGCGCCGTCTGATGTTACGTGCCGAACAGCTGGCGCAGCAGCAGGGGAAAACACTGCTGGTGCTGGATACGCGCAGCGGCGATGTTGCCAGCGCGCTCTATCTGTCGCTCGGCTGGCAGGTGGCGGGTTCGATTCCGTACTATGCCGAATCCACGGCCGGCGAGCTGGATGCTACCACGGTGATGTATAAGCGGCTGACGTAAGCGTCCTGGTTGCTGTTACCGGACGCCGCCTCTCCCTTGTCCGCAGGCTGCCTCTCCCTTTCCCGGTGGGAGAGGGCCGGGGTGAGGGCATCAGCGTACACTTTCCCATCCCGTGCCAGCAGAAACCCGGTCGCACGCACCAAATCAGTGCGCCGCCGCCGCATCGCTCAACCCCAGCGCCTGCATAAACAGCCGGATGATCGGATTTATTTTCCGGCCTTTCTTCATCACCAGACAAAATGCGGTTTCGCGCCGCAGCGTGTCATCGCCCAGCTCACACAGTTGTCCGCGGGCAATAAACGGAGCGGCATAATGTTCCGGTAAATACCCAATAAAGTGACCGGTTAAAATCAGCATGGCTACCGATTCCACCTGCACCGCCTGCACACCGCTCTCCTGCACCGGAATCAGGCGGCGTTCATCGCGTGGGGTAACATATAAATGATTAATAATTTTCTGCTGACGTAATACATCCACCGAAATATTTTTATCGCAAGATCCGCAATAGAGAGGATGTGACGCAGCGCAATATAATTTTGCGTATTCTTTATAAAGTTCGAAATAATCGAAATCATTTTTCATTTCATACACGGGCGCAATGCCGCAATGAAAACGCCCTTCGCTTATGCCGCGTTCAATATCATCCAGCTGTGCGGTCTGCAGACGAATCTGCACCTTTGGCGCTTTCTGGTGCAACTGTTGCACCGCACTGGTGACCGGCGAGTGCGGATCGCTAATGGTGTTATCCACCACGCAAATCGCGATGTCGCCCAGCAGCTCGTTGCGACTATTGTGCAGCCGCTCGCGAAACAGGTTGAGCGATACGAACAGCTCCAGCGTGGCCTGATAAACATTGATGCCGTACTGCGTCAGCTCAAAACCTTCACGGCCGCGGCTGCACAGCGTCATGCCCAGCCGAATCTCCAGGTCAGAAACCTGTTTACTGATCGCCGCCAGGCCAATATTTAATTCGTGACTGGCGGCGGTTAATCCGCCGGCTTCCACCACGCATTTAAATACCCGCAGCAATTTTAAGTCGATATTACTCAGCGCCAGAACCGCATTATCGCCGCGATTATTCGCATTGTTTCCAGACTGGGAAACTTTACTTTCCATTTTTGCTATTCAACTCCGGAATAATTGCGGTGAAAGTACAGTGAATCTGAAATACCACCTATTTGCCAGCGTGGCAATAAAATAAGTTTTTATTATCGCTGCCGGCTGAATCCAAACTTTTTCATATTGCTGCGGCTGATTTGTGAGGGAAATAGCATGTCTGAGAATGCCGAACTGTTATGGGGCGCACGTTTTAAAGCGGCTCCGGCAGCCAGTTTAACCGCGCTGTCGCGTAGCCCGGATTATTACTTTGCGCTGGCGCCGTACGACCTCGCCGGTTGCCGCGCCCATGCGCGCGAGCTGGCGCGTGCCGGGCTATTGAGTGCTGACGAGCTGGATACCATGCTGGCGGCGATTGACGCGCTGGACGCCGATTATCGCGCTGGCCAGCTGCAGCCGATTGCCGCCGATGAAGACGTGCATACCTTCATCGAACGCGCGCTGACAGAACGCCTTGGCGCGCTGGGCGGCAAGCTGCGTGCCGGCCGTTCACGCAACGATCAGACCGTCAACGATCTGCGTCTCTACCTGCGGGATAACGGCCGCAAGCTGGTGAGCGCGCTGTTGCAGTTGCAGCAGGCGCTGGTGACGCAGGCCGCGCAACACACCGACAGCGTCGCGCCCGGCTTCACCCATCTGCAGCAAGCGCAGCCGATTGTGTTTGGCCATCAGCTGCTGGCGCATGCCCAATCCTTCGCGCGTGACATCGAGCGTATGCAGGACTGGGATCGCCGCAGCGCGCGCTGTCCGCTGGGCGCGGCGGCGATGGCCGGTTCGGCGATTGCGCGTCAGCCACAGCTGGCCGCTGCCGATCTCGCTTATCTGGCGCCGTGTGAAAACTCGATCGATGCGGTCGCCAGCCGCGACTACGCCGCGGAATTCCTGTTCGTCACCAGCATGATCGGCATCAACCTGTCCCGGCTGTGTGAAGAGGTGTGCCTGTGGGCGTCACGGCAGTTCCGCTGGGTGGAGCTGCACGACAGTTATGCCACCGGCAGTTCGATCATGCCGCAGAAGAAAAATCCGGACATTGCCGAGCTGACGCGCGGCCGCAGCGGCCGGCTGGTCGGTAACCTGATGGCGCTGCTGACCACCATGAAAGCCATGCCGCTCTCTTACAACCGCGATCTCAGCGACGACAAACGTAATGTGATTGATGCGGTCGACACGCTGCTGATGGTGCTGCCTGCCATGGCCGGCATGATGGCGACGCTGAAATTCAATACTGAGGTGATGCGCGAGCAGGCGCCGGATGGCTTTACGCTGGCGACCGAAGTGGCCGACTGGCTGGCAATGCGCGGCGTGCCGTTCCGTGAGGCGCACGAGATTACCGGCCAGCTGGTGCAGCTGTGCGAACGCGAAAACTGCGGCCTGGCCGATCTCAGCGATGCGCAGCTGCACGGCGTCGATGCACGGCTCACGCCCAAGGTGCGTCAGGCGTTAACGCTGGAAGCGGCGCTGGCAGCCCGCAGCGGCTACGGCGGCACCGCGCCGGCACGGGTGCGCGAGCAGCTGGCCCGTCTGCAAACCCTGATGCAGGACCAGCAGCGCTGGGCCGATGATTACGCCGGACCGCGCGCCTGAGGAGAGCCTATGTCACACACCACACCGGTTGAACCGTCGGTCAGCAATGGCCGCGTCCAGCCCCATTACGATCTCGATCGCTATCAGGTGGTGCCGCGCCGCTATTATGGCCGCATCACCGCATCGGCTGTGATCCTCGTGCTGCTGGCGCTGCTGGTCAACGCCTTTGCGCACGGCAACATTGAATGGTCGTTCGTCGGCCAGTTCTTCACCGCGCAGGCGATCCTGAATGGCGTGGTTAACACGCTGATCATGTCGGTGCTGGCGATGGCGCTGGGCATTCTGTTTGGTGTTATTACCGCCATCATGTACATGTCGCCGAATCCGGTGCTGCACTACATTGCGGTGGGCTACGCGTGGATCTTTCGCGGCACGCCGCTGATTTTGCAGCTGCTGCTGTGGTTCAACCTGGCGCTGGTGTTCCCCACCATCAGCATTCCCGGCCTGTTCAGTGTGCAAACCGTCACGGTGATGACGCCGTTTCTCGCCGCGCTGCTCGGCCTGAGCATCAATCAGGGCGCGTACACCTCAGAAGTGGTGCGCGCCGGACTGTTGTCGGTGGATACCGGTCAGTATGAAGCCGCCAAAGCCATCGGCATGCCGCGTCTGCAGGCGCTGCAGCGCATCATTCTGCCGCAGGCGATGCGGGTGATTCTGCCGCCGGTCGGCAATGAGTTCATCAGCATGATCAAAACCACCAGTCTGGCCAGCATGATTCAGTACTCCGAGCTGCTGTACAACGCGCAAACCATCTACTTCGCCAACGCGCGCGTGATGGAGCTGCTGTTTGTAGCGGGTATCTGGTACCTGATTATCGTGACGCTGCTGTCGTTCGGGCAGAGCCAGCTGGAACGCTACTTCTCACGCGGCCATCGTCGTCGCCAGTAACCGGGAGTGAGAGATGAGAAACATCGTGCGCGCCGTCAAGGTGAACAAATATTTCGATCAGTTCCACGCGCTGAAGGACGTCAGCCTGGAAGTGAACTACGGCGAGGTGATGTGCATTCTCGGCCCGTCGGGTTCCGGTAAAAGTACCTTCCTGCGCTGTATCAACCAGCTGGAGAAAGTGGATCAGGGCGGTATCTGGGTCGACAACGAACTGGCGGGCTATCGCATTGCCGGCAACAAGCTGCACCCGCTGAGTGACAAACAGATTGCGCGCCAGCGGCTGCAGACCGGCATGGTATTTCAGCGCTTCAACCTGTTTCCGCACAAGACCGCGCTGGAGAACATCATCGAGGGACCGTGTCGCGTGCTGCTGCGCCCGAAACGCGAGGCCAGCGAAGAGGCGATGGCGCTGCTGGATCGCGTCGGACTGGCGCACAAAGCGCACGACTATCCGCAGTCGCTCTCCGGCGGTCAGCAGCAGCGCGTGGCGATTGCCCGCGCGCTGGCGATGAAACCCAAACTGATGCTGTTTGATGAACCGACCTCGGCGCTCGATCCGGAGATGGTCGGTGAAGTGCTGGCGGTGATGCGCCAGCTGGCAAAAGAAGGCACCACCATGCTGGTGGTGACCCACGAAATGGGCTTTGCGCGTGAGGTCGCCAACCAGGTGGTGTTTATGGATGAGGGACGCATTATTGAGCAGGGCGCACCGGAAGAGATTCTGCTGAACCCGCAAAACCCACGGATGAAAAACTTTATCAACGCGATTCTTCTTTAACGTGACCGGGGTGAATAGATGAAAAAATTGTTATTGAGTTCCATCAGTGCCGCGCTGCTGCTGCAATCCTCTGCCTGGGCGGAGATTGCCGTACCGGCCAGTATCAAAGAGAAAGGGCTGACCGTCGCCATCATGCCGAACTACCCGCCGATGGATTTTAAAGATCCGGCCACCAATCAGCTGAGCGGCGTCGATTATGAGCTGGGCCAGGCAATTGGCGAGAAGCTCGGCGTGAAGGTTAACTGGCAGGAGATCGCGTTTGAACAGATGGTCAACGCGGTGATGACCAAACGCGTCGATCTGGTGATGTCCGGCATGACCGACACCAAAGAGCGGCAGAAGGTAGTTAACTTTATCGACTACTTCAAAACCGGTCCGCAGTTCTACACCCTGGCGGCGCGCAGCGACATCAACAGCGCCACCGATCTGTGCGGCAAAAAAGTAGGCACCAGCCGCCGCACCACCTTCCCGCAGGAGATTGCTACCTGGTCAAAAGCGCACTGCGAAGCGGCCGGTAAACCCGCGATTATCGTGGTGGGCGCGGAAGGCACCGCCGATGCGCGCACGCAGCTGCGTCAGCGTCGTCTGGATGGCGCGGTACAGGGCAGCGAAACCCTGCCGTACATCATGAACCTGGAAAAAGGCACCTTTAAGCCGCTGGATAAAGCCTTCTCCTTCCAGTACACCGGCATGGCGCTGGGTAAAGATGCCGGTGAGCTGACCACGGCGATTCAGGCCGCCATCAATGCCATGATTGCCGATGGCAGCTACCAGAAAATCCTCAGTAAATGGGGCCTGAGCGACAACGGCATTGCCGAAGCCACGGTGAATCAGGGCTAAGGGGCGGGCGTATGCAACAACCGGGCGCAGTGCGCTGGCCGCAGGGCAAGCGTGGCTGTATGGCGCTGGCGTTTGATCTTGATGGTCCCACTGGCGATGCCATGCTTAATGGCAGCCTGTGGTCAACACCAGAGTATTTCACCTTTGGCGCCTACGGGCCGTTTCGCGCGCTCGGTCGGCTGCTGGATCTGCTGCGCGCCTTCCAACTGCCGGCCACGTTTTTTGTCCCGGCGTGGGTGGTGGAGCAGTGGCCGCGGCAGTGCCAGGCGATTATCGAACAGGGCCACGAAGTGGCCTATCACGGTTATCGCCACGAATCGTTCTGGGCGATTACGCCAGATGAACAGCGCGCCGTGATGGCGCGCTCTGCCGCCATCTTTCAGCAACATCTTGGTATCCGCGCCTGCGGTTTTCGTACTCCTTCCGGCGACTGGCACGCCGAAACGCCGCAGATTCTGCGGGAAGCCGGGGTGATTTACTCCAGCAGCATGCGTGGTGACGATCGGCCGTACAGCATTGCCGTCGCCGGGCATACGCCGCTGGTGGAGATTCCCGGCAAATGGGAGATGGATGATTACGCCTCGCTGGCCTACACGCGCCAGCCGGATTTTCCACAGGGCGGCGACCGCATCGCCAGCTATGCGCACACCGGTGACAACTGGCAGCGCGAATTTGACGGCGCGATGGCCGAAGGACTGTGCCTGACCACGCTGTTCCACCCGAAAATTTCCGGGCAGCCCGGCCGTTTGCTGTTGCTGGAGCAGCTGTTTGCCCACATGACGGCGCGCGACGATGTGTGGTTTGCGCGCTGTGATGCGGTGGCCGCGTGGTATTTGCAGGAGCAGCAACATGACTGAACATTCACGCTGGCCGTCGGGCAAACAATCGGCGGCCATCATTACCATCGACTATCACGATATTCACGGCATCCTGACGCAGGCCCCTGCGGTCGCCGGGCGCGATAAAACCCTGTCGGTGTGGCGCTATGGCACGCTGCGCGGCGTTGATCGTCTGCTGGATCTGCTGGCGGAAAAACAGCTGCTGGCCAGCTGGTGCTTACCGGCCATCGTCGCCGAAGAGCAGCCGCAGGTGCTGCAGCGTATTGTCGCCGCCGGCCATGAGATCGCCTGTAGCGGTGAGCGACACGAAGACTTCTCGGCGCTGACGCTGGCGCAGCAGATTGCCAGCGTAACGCGCGGCTGCGAGCAGCTGGCGCAGCTGAGCGGCCAGCCGATTGCAGGGTTTCGCACGCCGGCCGGCCAGTGGAAACCGGGCCTTGCTGCGGCGCTGGCAACGCACGGCATCCGCTGGTCCTCCAGCTGGCGCGGTGATGATTTACCCTATTTTCACCCCGGCACCCGGCTGGTGGAGCTGCCCATGCACTACACGCTGGAGGATGCGCCCTATTTTGCCTTCAACCTCAGCCCGGCGATTCCGCCCGGACAGTCGCGTATCGCGCCCTATGGCGAAACGCTGGCCAACCTGACGCAGGATTTCCACGGTTTTCACCGTTTCGGCCTGTGCTACCTGCTGAGGCTGCACCCGGAAATTATCGGCACCGCCGGACGCATTGGCCTGCTGCGTCAGCTGCTGGAGACGCTGCAGCAGCATGACGTGTGGATCGCTACTGCCGGCCAGGTGGCCGCGCACTGGCAGACGCAGGCGGATAACGATGCCGATCATCCGGCAGAGGTATTTGCCCGGGTCAGCGGAGGTGAACATGAACACCACGCTTGATCGGCTGGCGGATTTCATCGCGACCACCCGCTTTGCCCAGCTGCCGGAACCGCTGGTAGCGCAGGCGAAGCGCCATCTGCTGGATACGCTCGGCGCGGCGCTGGCGGGCTGTGACAGCCCGATCTGGCGCGAATGCCGGGCGCTGGTGGCCGAAGAGGGCGGCAGCGCCGTGGCGCAACTGTGGGGGTGCGCACAGCAAGCTTCCCCGCGCCAGGCGGCGTGGCTCAACGGCGTGGCTGCGCACATGTATGAACTGGACGACACCGGCGGCTGCGATCACTCCGGTGCCGTGGTGTTACCGGCGCTGCTGGCGGCACTGCCGCTGGCGACGCAGCCGGTCGACGGCCGGGAGTTTCTCACCGCGATGGTCGTGGGTTATGACATCGGCCGTCGCGTGCTGGAAGCCTGCGGGGGGTATGCGGCGCACAACGGTGCGGGCTGGCACTCGACTGCCAGCTGTGGCGTTTTTGGCGCGGCTGCCGCCGTCAGTTGTTTGCTGCGGCTGCCGGCCGCGCAGTGTGCCTCGGCGCTGGGCATCGCTGCCAGCTTCAGTGGTGGCCTGTGGGGCTTTATTCATGATGGCTCGCACACCAAAAAGCTGCACGCGGCGCGCGCGGCGGAAGGGGGCGTACAGGCGGCGCTGCTGGCACAACGCGGCATCAGCGGACCGGCCGCGGTATTTGAGGCACGCTGGGGCGGCTTTCTGCAAACGCTGGCCGGTGAAACGCAACAGCCCGCCGCGCTCACGGACCAACTGGGCGAGGTGTGGAAACTGGCGCGCTGTTCCATCAAGCCGTACGCCGCCTGTCGCGGTACGCATGCGGCGATCGATGCGCTGGGTCTGCTGCTTAAGCAGCATGCGGTGGCGACCGGGGATATTGCACGCATTGTGGTTGGGCTCAATCCGTTCCTGCTGGAGATGTGCGGCACGCGTGAGCTCACCAGCCTCGCCGCCGCGCAAATGAGCCTGCCGTATGCGCTGACGGCGCGAGCGCTGTTCGGCTCTGCGGAGCTGGCGAGTTATGACGACAGCCGTCGCCTGAGTGCGGAAGCTGCCGCGCTGATGGCGCGTATTGAGCTGGAGATTGACCACCAGCAGGGGCGCGATGATGAGCCGTGGGTCCGGCTGGAAACGGTGCAGGGCCAGCAGTGGCAGCAGCACGTCGCGGTGCCGTCCGGATCGCCGGCGAATCCGCTGAGCGACGCGGCGCTGCACGCCAAATACCGCAGCCTCGCCGCGCGCGTCTTGCCGGCGGCACAGGTGCAGCAGCTGGAAACGCTGTGCCTGACGCTGGATAACGTGGCGGATGTGCGGCAAGTCGCGGCGTTGCTGGCGACCCGGTAACAGTGGGGCGCCAGCCATGGCGTAATGCAGCTCGGTCAGGCCAGCGCGACCTGATGATGACGGTGCGCATAAATGCGCACCCTACAAAAACGCGCGCTGGCCCGTAGGGTCGCCGTTTACGGTGACCTGGGATTTCCCGTTTACGGTGACCTGGGATTTACCACATCCATTGCGACCGCAATCAAACCCGTTCCGCCAGCCCTTCAATCCGCGCCATCGCCGCCCGCAACCGCGCTTCGTTGACCGGTTCGGCCATGTTGGCCATATCCGGCGCGTGGACAGATTCGCGTATAATCAACGCCAGCTCGCTTTCATCCAGCGCGGCAATCTCGGCCAGCGTCAACGGTACGCCGCAGTCGCGCGCCAGGCGCATCTCATCCACCAGCTCTTCGTCGCTGCGATCCTCCAGCGCCAGCAGGCACAAATTGCCGTAACCCACCAGCAGGCCGTGACCAAACTCGCGCGTTTTGTCGCAGAAGGTGAAACCTTCATAAATGGCATGCGCAGCGGCGGCGTGGGCGCCATTGCTCATCAGCGAGGTCAGACCGGCCCAGGTAAAAATCGCGTCCAGCACCTGATCAAGCGAGGTGCCGCTCTCGCCGCGCAGCACCGCTGCGTAAGCCGCCGGACCGTGCTCTGCGATCACCTCATAGCAGATCTGGCTGTGCGCCAGCGATGACAGCGCATTGCCGGTGCGCGCCGGATGGCGCGTGCTTACCGCGCGGAACTCATACCATTTAGCCAGCGTATCGCCGAGACCCGCGGCCAGCCAGCGGGCAGGGGCGGCTGCCAGCAACTCACTGTCGATGAGCACTGCCGCCGGCGCCTGTGGCAGCGGGAAAATATCAAAGAAGTTGCCGTTATCGTCGTAGCGAATGGTCAGCGGGGTCACCGCAGCGCAGGTGGCGGCAATCGTCGGGACGGTTATCACCGGCAGCCCGAGCTGTGCGCCCACCGCTTTAACCGTGTCCAGCGCCTTGCCGCCGCCCGCACCGATCAGCACTTCTGCCTGTTGTTCAACCGCTAACGCCGCCAGCCGTTCGATATGGTTAAGCGAGGTTTCGCCACCAAACCACACCGGTGCCAGCAGCGTGACGCCAGCGGCGTCGAGCTGCGTCTTTACCTGCGTCGCCACCGCCTGGATCGCGCGCTGGCCGCCAATCAGCAGTGCCCGCTGGCCCAGCCCGGCGCAGATGGCCCCCAGCTGGTTAATCACACCCGCACCACGCAGCACGCGCGCCGGGAACAGCAAATTTTGTTGCGACATAGCGAAAGCTCTCTTTTTCAGGGAATGGCTGCATCATCGCCAAAGCGGCTTGCAGAAAAAATCCCTGTCAGCCGATAATCACTTCAGCGATTCGTTAACTATTGTCAGCAATCCCTGAAGGAAGTGCGGTGCCAACCTTACCCAATCTGAAACTGCTGCAGGTGTTCGCCAGCGTGGTGGAAAACCAGGGCTATTCGCGTGCGCAGCAGGCGCTGAACATGACCACACCGGCCATCAGCGCCTACATGAGTGAACTGGAAAGCCAGCTGGGCTTTATTCTGTGCCAGCGCGGCCGCGCGGGCTTTGCGCTGACCAGCAAAGGCGAACAGTTCTACGCCTATACCCGGGAAATGCTGGCGACCCTGAGCGGCTGGCAGTTGCAGGTGGAGACGCTGAAAAGCGCGCAGGGCGGCACATTTGCGCTCGGCGTGGTCGACGCCACCGTCACCGACAGCACGCTGGATCTGCCGGCGGTTATCGCCTGTTTTAACCAGCGCTTTCCGGCGGTGTTTCTCACCCTCAGCGTGTGCGAGCCCAACGAACTGCAGCAGCAGGTGCTGGAAGATCGGCTCGACCTGGCCATCGGGCACTTTCCGCTGCGCGCCAGCAATCTGGTGACGCTGCCGCTGTACGAGGAGCAGCAGTGGCTGTACTGCAGTCCGCAACATGCGCTGGCGCAGGGCGATGCGGATGTGCGTCGCGTGCAGCAGACCGGCATGGTAACGCGGCGCTACTGGAACCAGCAGGAGCTGAACAAGCGCGGTTTCCGCCATAGCACCGCCTCGGTGGAGAGCATTGAAGCGCAGCTGACGCTGATTCTCTCCGGGCGCTATATCGGCTTTTTGCCCGAGCATTACGCGCGCAGCCGCGAGCAGCAGGGCCAGTTGCTGCGCCTGCTGCCCCACCATTTTCACTTTCGTGCGCCGTTTTCGTTCGCCTTCCGGCGCGGCCGCGCGCGCGAGCCGCTGATCCGCGCGATGCGCGAAATTCTGAATCCAGCGCGAAAAACTGAGCGCGAAAGCTGACGCTGCGACAATACTGTGTAAAAATACAGGCCGGTTTAACCAACAGTATTCACTATGGCCCTGACAGCAGCGATAAAAAGCCAGATTGCGCAATGGTATAAGGCGCTGCAGCAGCAGGTTCCTGACTTTATCCCACGCGCGCCGCAACGCCAGATGATCGCCGAAGTGGCGAAGAGTCTGGCCGGTGACGAGGGGCGCCATCTGGCCATTGAGGCGCCCACCGGCGTCGGCAAAACCTTGTCCTACCTGATTCCCGGCATTGCGGTCAGCCGCGCCGAAGAGAAACGTTTAGTCATCAGCACCGCCAACGTGGCGCTGCAGGATCAGATCTTCAGCAAAGATCTGCCGCTATTAAAGAAAATCATTCCTGACCTCACCTTCACCGCGGCTTTTGGTCGCGGACGCTATGTCTGTCCGCGCAACCTGACCGCACTGGCAGCCACGGACGATCAGCAAGGCGATCTGCTGCTGTATCTCGACGAACAGGCGGTGACCGGTTCGAAAGAGGAGCAGAAATTTTGCGCGCGGCTGGAAAAAGACCTCAGCAGCTATAAGTGGGATGGCCTGCGCGATCACAGCGACGTGGCGATTGACGACAGCCTGTGGCAGCGCCTCTCCACTGATAAAGCGAACTGCCTGGCACACCACTGCCGCTGGTATCGCGAATGCCCGTTCTTTGTGGCGCGACGCGAAATCGAGCAGGCCGATGTGGTGGTGGCGAACCATGCGCTGGTGATGGCGGCAATGGAGAATGAGTCGGTGCTGCCGCCGGCCAAACACCTGATGCTGGTACTGGATGAAGGGCACCATCTGCCGGAAGTGGCGCGGGATGCGCTGGAGATGAGCGCGGAGATCACGCCGGGCTGGAGCAGCCTGCAGCTTGATCTGTTTGTGCGGCTGGTGGAGACCATCATGGCGCAGTTCCGGCCGAAATCCCCGCCGCCGCTGAGCAATCCCGAGCGTCTGAAAGGGCACTGTGATGAGATGCGCGAGCAGCTGCAGACGCTGTGCAACGCGCTCAATCCTCTGCTGCCGCGCGACAATCAGCCAGGCGAGTTTCGCTTTGTGCTCGGTGAGCTGCCGCCAGAACTGCTGACCCTGTGCGCGCGGCTGTTTAAGCTGAGTGATGCGCTGCGTGGTCTGAGCGAAGGGCTGCTCAACGAGCTGGGCGAACAGACCGGCAAGGCCGATATCATGCGGCTGCACAAAGCCATCCTGCAGCTCAATCGCCACTTCGGCTGGTTTGAATCCATCAGCAAACTGTGGCGGCTGGCGGCGATGGAAAAAGCGTCCAACGCGCCGGTGTCGAAATGGGTGACGCGTGAAATTCGTGACGGCCAGGCGCATCTGCTGTTTCACTGCGCCGGGATTCGCGTCAGCGACCAGCTGGAAAAGCTGCTGTGGCGCAAAATCCCGCACGTGGTGGTGACCTCGGCTACCCTGCGTTCGCTGAACAGCTTTAATCGCCTGCAGGAGATGTCCGGCCTGAACCAAAAGGCCGGCGACCGCTTTGTGGCACTCGACTCGCCGTTTAATCATGTCGATCAGGGCAAGCTGATTATCCCGCAAATGCGCTATGAGCCGCTGCTGGCCAATGAAGCGGAGCACATTGCTGAGATGGCGCGCTTCTTTCGCCAGCAAATAAAGGCGCAGCAGCACAAAGGCGTGCTGGTGCTGTTTGCCAGCGGACGGGCGATGCAGCAGTTTGTCAGCCTGGTGCCGGAGCTGCGTCTGTCGATGCTGGTGCAGGGCGATCAGCCGCGTTCACGGCTGGTGGAGCTTCACCGGCAACGGGTGACCGCCGGACAAAGCAGCATTCTGGTTGGCCTGCAATCCTTTGCCGAAGGGCTCGATTTGAAAGGCGATCTGTTGTCGCAGGTGCACATCCATAAAATTGCTTTTCCGCCGGTAGACAGTCCGGTAATTTTGACCGAAGGGGAGTGGCTGAAGAGCCTCAAACGCTACCCGTTTGAAGTACAAAGTTTACCCAGCGCATCGTTTACGCTGATCCAGCAGGTCGGGCGTCTGATCCGCAGCCATCAGTGTTTTGGTGAAATCGTCATTTACGATCGCCGGCTGCTGAGCAAAACCTACGGCAGCCGCCTGCTGGCTGCGCTGCCGGTGTTTCCGATTGAACAACCGCCGGTGCCGGAAGCGGACAAACCGGCGAAGCGCAGCAAGAAATCCTGAGTATGCGGCAACAGCCGGATGCACGATTGTTGGCCGCCGCGTGACGGCGCGCCCTGGAAGCGGGAAGTATGATGGAACTGAATAAGATCATTAAAGAGATTGGCCGCGGCAAGAATCACGCACGCGATATCGACTTTGACACTGCCGTGGCGCTTTACAGCGCGATGCTGGCGGACGAGGTGCCGGATCTCGAACTGGGTGGCGTGCTGATTGCGCTGCGCATCAAAGGCGAAGGGGAAGCAGAGATGCGCGGCTTCTACCACGCGATGCAGCAGCGCATGATGCGGCTGCAGGCCCCGGCACAGCGTCCGATGCCCATCGTCATCCCCAGTTATAACGGCGCGCGTCGCCAGGGCAACCTGACGCCGCTGCTGGCGCTGCTGCTGGTGAAGCTCGGTTTTCCGGTGTTGCTGCACGGCGTCAGCGACGACCCAACCCGCGTGACCAGCGAAGCGGTGCTGGCGGCGCTGGATATTGCGCCGGTGACCAGTGCACAGCAGGCGCAGGCGAAACTCGACGCTGGCGAGCTGGCGTTCATCACCATCGATGATTTATGTGCGCCAATGGCTAAACAGCTGGCGCTGCGCTGGCGCATGGGCGTGCGCAACAGCGCGCACACGCTGGCCAAGCTGGCGACGCCGTTTGCCGAACGCGCCGCGCTGCGGCTGGCGAGTGTGTCGCATCCGGAATATGTGCCGCGCGTGGGTAAATTCTTCCAGGATATCGATGCACCGGCCATTCTGTTAAACGGCACTGAAGGTGAGGTCTATGCCAATCCGCAGCGCTGCCCGGCGATTAATTATATTCGCGGTGCCGGCGCAGAAGCGGAAGTGTGGGTCGAGCGGCAGCCGGAGGTCGCGCTGGCGTTAGCAGAGAGCAAAGGCGCCCAGGATACCGCAGCGTGGATCCGTCAGGTGCTGGCCGGTGAACGCGCGGTGCCGCAGGCGCTGCGCCTGCAGCTGGCGTGCTGTCTGGTGGCGACCGGCGAAGCCGCAACAATCGCCGATGCCGAAACGCGGTTACAGCAGGCGGGGATTTAACCGGGCTGCCCGGCTGGCCATGCACGAAAAACCTGGGCGGTGACGGCGGTCACCGCAGCGGTTGCGCAGGGGGGGCACGCCTGCGCAGCTGAAATGGTTTGCTGAGCAGCGCCATCAGCGTTTAATCAGTACGCTCTCCACCAGTTGCTGCCAGAACGTAATACCAATCGGCAGCAGCGCATCGTTGAAATCATAGTTGGCATTGTGCAGCGGGGCTGAAGGCGTGGCACCGTCAGCGCCGAGCCAGAAATAGGCGCCGGGACAGGCTTCCAGCATGCAGGCGAAATCTTCAGACGCCATCGACGGGTTAACCTGCCAGTGCACCTGCTGTTCACCCAGCAGCTGGCACGCCACGTCACGCACCTGCTCCGCCGGGGCGACATGGTTGGCGGTAACCGGATAGCCGGGATACCAGTGAATCTCGCCGCTGACGCCAAACGGGCGCGGCAGGGTGGTGACAAAATCTTCAATCAGACCGCGCACGCGATTGCGCACGTCGGTCTGCAGACATCGCACCGTACCGCGCAGCGTGATCTGCTCCGGAATGACGTTAATGGCCTCGCCACCGTGAATCTTGGTGACGCTGACCACCGCCGACGCCAGCGGTGACAGGCGGCGCGACGGGATGGTTTGCAGCGCCAGAATCAGCTCGGCGGCGACCACCATCGGGTCGGCACCGCTTTCCGGCATCGCCGCATGGCAGCTTTTGCCGTGCAGCGTAATCTCAAACGAATCCAGCGATGCCATCATCGCGCCCGGATTTACCGCCAGCGATCCCACCGGCAATCCCGGCCAGTTGTGCATCGCGTACACGGCATCCATCGGGAAGCGCTGAAATAGACCTTCCTCCACCATTTTGCGCGCACCACCGAGATTCTCTTCGGCCGGCTGAAACAGGAAGTGTACCGTACCTTTGAAATTACGCGTGGCGGCCAGCTGACAGGCTGCGGCCAGCAGTATCGCGGTGTGGCCATCGTGACCGCAGGCGTGCATCACGCCAGGCCGGCTCGATTTCCACTGCGGCTCGCCTTTTTCGGTGATCGGCAGGGCATCCATATCGGCGCGCAGCCCGATGACCGGACCGGGACCGTTTTCCAGCGTGCCGATCACGCCAGTGCCGGCGAGGCCGCGAAACACCTGCAGTCCGGCATCGGTCAGCACCTGGGCCACCAGCTCGCTGGTCTGCTGCTCCTGGTAACCCAGTTCAGGGTGTTGATGTAACTGACGACGCCAGGTGAGGGCGTTTTCCAGCAGGACAGCAGGCAGGCTCATAAGGTAAGGCTCCATCAGCAGCGTCAGCTGCGCAATCTCCGACGCGGGAAGTTAAGTGTCCACTGTAGTGGTAAGCGTGGGGGGCGTCTATCGTGGAAAGGAATAATTTGGCTATAGGCTATAGCGGATTGGCATAAGGGGATGGGGGCAAGGTCGGCATGAATGCCGACCCTACAGGGCGCGATGGGATACCGCCGTGCTGGCGCTGCACGCGGTCGGCATCAATGCCGACCTTATACAGTGCAACCTTTGGGAACAGTGTTAAGTCTTAACAGACCCACATTGCGGCATTGCTCAGCCGGGGTAACCTACCGTAGGGTGCGCATTGATGCGCACCTGGAACTACTTCAGCATCGGCAAATTGAGACCGTGCTGCTCTGCGCAGGACTGCGCCAGCTCGTAGCCCGCATCGGCATGACGCATCACGCCGGTGGCCGGGTCGTTCCACAGTACGCGACCAAGGCGCGCATCCGCTTCAGCCGTACCGTCACAGACGATCACCACACCAGAGTGCTGCGAGAAGCCCATACCGACGCCGCCGCCGTGGTGCAGGCTCACCCAGGTGGCCCCGCCGGCGGTGTTCAGCAGCGCGTTCAGCAGCGGCCAGTCTGACACCGCATCCGAGCCATCCTTCATCGCCTCGGTTTCACGGTTAGGTGACGCCACCGAGCCGCAGTCGAGGTGGTCACGACCAATCACGATCGGCGCTTTCAGCTCGCCGTTGCGCACCATCTCATTGAATGCCAGCGCGGCTTTATGACGCTCGCCCAGCCCCAGCCAGCAAATACGCGCCGGCAGGCCCTGGAAGGCGATGCGCTCCTGCGCCATATCCAGCCAGCGGTGCAGGTTTTTGTGATCCGGGAACAGCTCTTTCAGTTTGGCGTCGGTTTTATAGATATCTTCCGCATCGCCCGAGAGCGCCACCCAGCGGAACGGGCCTTTGCCCTCGCAGAAGAGCGGACGGATATACGCCGGCACAAAGCCCGGGAAATCAAAGGCGTTTTTCACCCCTTCATCCAGCGCTACCTGACGAATGTTGTTGCCGTAATCCACGGTCGGCACACCCATGTGGTGGAAGTCGAGCATCGCCTGTACGTGCTGCGCCATGGAGGCGCGTGCCGCTTTCTCTACCGCTTTCGGATTGCTGACGCGCTCGGCTTCCCAGTGTGCCACGTCCCAGCCCACCGGCAGATAGCCGTTGATCGGGTCGTGCGCGGAGGTCTGATCGGTCACGATGTCAGGCTTCATGCCGCCCGCTTTCGCGCGCTGCACCAGTTCCGGGACCAGCTCGGCCGCGTTGCCCAGCAGGCCCACGGAGATCGCCTGGCCGGCTTCGGTGGCGTCTTTGATCAGCGCCAGCGCCTCATCCAGGCTGTAGGCTTTATGGTCGAGGTAGCGGGTGCGCAGACGGAAATCGATGCGCGACTCCTGGCACTCAATCGCCAGCACGCAGGCACCGGCCAGCACGCCCGCCAGCGGCTGCGCGCCGCCCATGCCGCCCAGACCGGCGGTGAGGATCCAGCGGCCGGTCAGGTCACTGTTATAGTGCTGGCGACCGGCTTCGGCGAAGGTTTCAAAGGTACCCTGCACGATGCCCTGCGCGCCGATATAGATCCATGAGCCGGCGGTCATCTGGCCATACATCATCAGCCCGGCCTTATCCAGTTCGTGGAAGTGATCCCACGTTGCCCAGTGCGGCACCAGGTTGGAGTTGGCCAGCAGTACGCGCGGCGCATCGGCATGGGTGCGGAACACACCGACCGGCTTGCCGGACTGAATCAGCAGCGTCTCTTCCGGCTGCAGCGCACGCAGCGAGCGCAGAATCTGCTCAAAGCACGCCCAGTTGCGCGCGGCTTTGCCGATTCCGCCATACACCACCAGATCCTCCGGGCGTTCGGCCACGTCAGGATCGAGGTTGTTCTGAATCATGCGGTATGCCGCTTCAATCAGCCAGTTGGCGCAGTGCAGTTCATTACCGCGCGGCGCACGGATTTCACGGGCAACAGCCTGAGTCAAAGTTTCGCTCATCATCGGTTCCTTAATTAGCAGTAGAACGCTGGCTTGGCAGCAGCGCAGTAAGGGTTTCAGGCCAGACGTAACTGCTGGCCCACAGGCGCATGGCATCAATGTCCGGCGCCAGTAAACGGTCCTGATCGAGGAAGGCGACTTGCGCACGAATGCGACTCATCTCCTGTTCGATCGCGGCAGAGCTTTGCAGCGGGCGGTGGAAGTCGATGCCCTGCGCCGCCGCCATCGCTTCAATGCCGACCACGGCAGCGGTGTTGAAGCACATCTCGCCCAGGCGGCGTGCCGCGTAGGTGGCCATCGATACGTGATCTTCCTGATTGGCTGAGGTCGGCAGGCTGTCGACGCTGCCCGGGTGCGCCAGCGATTTGTTCTCCGAGGCCAGCGCGGCAGCGGTAACCTGCGCAATCATGAAGCCCGAGTTCACACCGCCGTCGCGCACCAGGAAGGGCGGCAGGCCGGAGAGACCGGTGTCGAGCAGCAGCGCCAGGCGGCGTTCGGAGATGGCACCGACTTCGGCTATCGCCAGTGCGATGATGTCGGCGGCAAAGGCCACCGGCTCGGCGTGGAAGTTACCGCCGGAGATCACGTCGCCGCTGTCGCTGAAGACCAGCGGGTTGTCAGAAGCGGCGTTGGCTTCAATCTGCAGCACGCGCGCGGCGTGGCTGAGGTTATCAAGACAGGCGCCCATCACCTGCGGTACGCAGCGGATCGAATAGGGATCCTGCACGCGCCCGCAGTTGCTGTGCGAACTGAGAATTTCGCTGCCTTCGAGCAGCGTCGCCACTGCAGCGGCGACGGCAATCTGCCCGTGCTGGCCGCGCGCCTGATGGATGCGCGCATCAAACGGTTTAACCGAGCCTTTAATTGCTTCCAGCGACAGCGCGCCGGCCATCAGCCCGGCGGCAAACAGATTTTCGGCTTCAAACAGACCACGCAGCGCCAGCGCGGTAGAGACCTGGGTGCCGTTGAGCAACGCCAGACCCTCTTTTGGCCCCAGCACAATCGGCTGCAGGCCGACGCGAGCCAGGCCTTCGCTGGCGGGCACCAGCTGGCCGTCAATGCGTACCTGGCCTTCACCGAGCAGCATCAGGGAGAGATGCGCCAGCGGCGCCAGATCGCCGGACGCACCAACCGATCCCTTCGCCGGGATGCACGGCATCACGCCTGCGTTGAACAGCGCCAGCAGCGCGTCAATCAGTTCCATGCGGATGCCCGAGTGGCCGCGTGCAAGGCTGATGATTTTGCTGGCGACCACCAGGCGGGTGACGTTGTCCGGCAGCAGATCGCCGAGGCCGACGCTGTGTGACAGCACCAGGTTACGCTGCAGTTCCGCCAGGCGTTCGGCGGGGATCTGCGTTTGCGCCAGCTTGCCGAAGCCGGTGTTGATGCCGTACACCACCTTGCCCGAGGCGACGATGGCCTCGACGGTTTCA
Organism: Pantoea sp. Pa-EAmG; assembly: GCF_030024295.1. Lineage (NCBI taxonomy): Bacteria > Pseudomonadati > Pseudomonadota > Gammaproteobacteria > Enterobacterales > Erwiniaceae > Pantoea > Pantoea sp. Pa-EAmG. The sequence continues at coordinate 15,059 of NZ_JASEWO010000014.1, read as the reverse complement.
CGTGCGCGGTCAATATCCGCCCGCGCTTCCTCTGCCAGCTGCAGCGTCACCTTCTCCTGATAAATACGGCGTAAGGTGGCGAGGTCCACTTCACCGGGAACGAGGCGAATTGCCTGAACCGAACCTGACATAGTCTACTCCTGTCTATACAAGTTATCTGCCACGTTGTGGCGGAGCGCAAGTTGCGATGGCATCCGCCAGAGGCGCTATAAGTGTTGTGAGTGAAGCATAAGTGTCTAATCTTGTCTATACAAGTAGCAAGCGCTGTGCCAGATTGATCGTATTCTGTGAAACGTGCCGCAATGCGGGCGCGGCAACCTTCAGCCTGGTACGCTGCACCAAAATCGGGCGGCGGTTGCACCACGCGGGCAGGCTTTGCACCATTGGATGTATATACATTTAGGCGGCGAGACAGTAAACTTCACATATCATTCGGAAAAGGAACAGGAAATGGCGGAGCAAACGGCAATCGCACAGCTGGCGGCAGCGATGGGGGATGAACCCGCGCCCATTTACCAGCGCGTTAAGCAGGCAATCGTCAGCCAGATCCGCGAAGGTCACTGGAAAGCCAACCAGCGGGTGCCGTCAGAGAGCGAGCTGGTCAATGAACTGGGCGTCAGCCGCATGACCATCAACCGCGCGCTGCGCGAACTCACCAGCGAAGGGTTTCTGGTGCGCATGCAGGGCGTCGGGACCTTTGTCGCGGAGATGAAGGGCTACACCGCAATGCTGGAAGTGCATAACATCGCCGATGAAATTGCCCAGCGCGGCCATACGCACAGCTGCAAAATTCTCTCGATAGGTCAGATGAAGGCCGATCCGGAACAGGCGGCGGTGCTGGGACTCTCCACCGGCCAGACGCTGTATCATTCGCTGATCGTGCACTATGAAAATGAGCTGCCGGTGCAGTTGGAAGATCGTCTGGTCAATCCGCTGGTCGCGCCTGACTACCTCAGCCAGGATTACCACAGCCTGACGCCGTACACCTATCTGATGCGCGTCGCCCCGCTGACCGCCGGTGAGCATATCGTTGAAGCGGTACTGCCGGATTTGCGCCAGCGTAAGCATCTGGCGCTGGACGAGCACGAGCCGTGCCTGCTTATCCGTCGCCAGACGTGGAGCGACAACAAAATCGTCACCTATGCGCGCCTGCTCTATCCAGGCTCACGCTACAAATTGCTGGGCCGCTTCAGGGGACACGGCTAAGCGCGATAAACAGCAGGCTGGCCTCTGCCGTTTGCGGCACCAGCTGCTGCTCCTGCAGCCACCACATTCCCTGCTGCGCCTGCAGCGTCTCGCCCGCACTGCTGCGCCATGTACCGGCCAGCACATACGCCACGCCATGCAGGCTGCTGACCGCCAGCTGCTCCACGCTTACCGCCGCGCGCCATGCGTCGCGCCGCGTCATGATATTGAAGTCCTGACAGCTGCCGCTGACCTGCGCCTCTATCGCCCATTCGCCGGGAAAGGCCCACGGCTGATGGGGCAGTAACGTCTGTTCGGCCTGTTCACAGCGCAGCAGCACGCTATCGCCATGCAGCAAAGTGATCACCCGATCGACACCGGGGAAGGGCGAGAATGGCCCGTCGGCGTCGATGGTGGCGATGCTGGCGCGCCACTCGAACTGCGCTGCGCCCGGCGGATAGCTGATAATTTCGCGCGTCTCCCCGCCGCCGTTGCGCCAGCGGCTGACCGGCAGCTGCGCGTAGTCAAAGCGCGCGATCATTGCAGCGCCCGCATTGCCCGGGCGAAGCCAGCGGCGGCCGCTTCTTCCGCCACGTGGTGGCCCTGCTGAATCACCGCCTGTCCGGCAACAAACACGTCTCGAATTTGCTGGCTGCTGCCGGCAAACAGCCAGCGATTGATCAGCGCGGCGGAGCTGACGCTGGCCAGCAACGCATCCTCCTCCAGCACCAGCCAGTCGGCGCGTTTGCCCACCGCCAGCTCACCGCTGGCAATGCCACAGGCCTGCGCGCCGCCCTGCGCCGCCTGCTGCCACAGCAGATCGCCGACCGAGGGTTGATCGGTTAGCGTGATGCGGTTGCGGCGACGATCGCGCAGCCGCTGGCCATACTCCAGCCAGCGCAGCTCCTCCAGCGCACTGAGCGAAACGTGGCTGTCAGAGCCAATGCCCCAGCGTCCGCCGCGCCCGATGTACTCCACCGCCGGGAAGATGCCGTCGCCGAGATTGGCCTCGGTGGTGGGACACAGACCGGCAATCGCGCCGCTGTCCGCCATGCGCGCGATCTCCTGCTGATCGAGATGGGTGGCGTGAATCAGGCACCAGCGTGCATCAACGGCAAAGCGATTATACAGCCACGCCACCGGCCGTTCGCCGCTCCATGCCAGACTGTCATTAACCTCTTTTTCCTGCTCGGCAACGTGAATGTGCACCGGCAGATGCGCAGCGCTGGCGGCCAGCACCTCATGCATCTGGGCTTCGCTTACCGCCCGCAGCGAGTGGAAACACAGGCCGTGGTTGATCAGCGGCTGCTGCGCGCTCCACTGCGCGACACGCTGCTGCTGCTGCAGATAGGCATCGGTGTGCTGAATAAAGCGTCGCTGACCGTCGCTGGCCGGCTGCGCACCGAAGCCGCTGTAGCTGTACAGCACCGGCAGCAGCGTCTGGCCGATTCCGGCGGTGTGCGCTGCCTGCATCAGCTGGTGCAGCATCGCATCATCAGCGTAGGGCTGGCCGTGCGGATCGTGATGCAGATAGTGAAATTCCGCCACCTGGCTGTAGCCGCCCTTGAGCATATCAATGTAGAGATGGGTGGCGATGGCACCGACCTGCTCAGGCGACAGGCGCTGCACCATGCGGTACATCAGATCGCGCCACGTCCAGAAGCTGTCCTGCGGATCGCCTGCCACTTCCGCCAGCCCGGCCATGGCGCGCTGGAAGGCATGGGAATGCAGGTTGGCCATTGCCGGAATCACCGGGCCGGCCAGACGAACGGCATCGCCGGGCGTACTGTCGGCGGTAAGAGCGCGAATAAATCCCTGATCGTCGGTTGCGATCAGCACGTTTTCCTGCCAGCCGTCGGCCAGCCGTGCGCGTGGGGCAAAATAAACTGCCATGGTTGATCCTCAATGGCGGAAAGTTGTATATACATATACATACTTTGAGGCGCAGTGTAAATCGCCAGACAAAAGGGGAGTGGGATGGCAAGTAAACAGATCGACAGCCTGTGGCTGGGGGCTGATGTGGTCACCATGCGTGACGGTCGCTATAACCTGATTGAGGATGGCGCCGTGGCGGTGGATAACGGCGAGCTGGTGTGGGTCGGCCCGCGCAGCGCGTTACCGGACTTTGCCCCGCGCCGGCAGCAGCAGTTTGACGGCGGCATCATTACGCCCGGTCTGGTGGATTGCCACACGCATCTGGTGTTTGGCGGCGATCGCAGCCAGGAGTTCGAACAGCGGCTCAACGGCGTGAGCTATGCGGAAATCGCCGCGCAGGGTGGCGGCATCCTATCAACGGTGCGCGCCACGCGCGCGGCCAGTCAGCAGCAGCTGGTGGCGTCAACGCGCTGGCGGCTCGATCGCCTGCTGGCCGAAGGCGTGACCACGGTGGAGATTAAATCCGGCTACGGGCTGGACGAGGAGAGCGAGCTCACTCTGCTGCGCGCTATCCGCGAGCTGGCGCAGTCGGTGCCTGCCGATGTGCAGGCCACCTGCCTGGCAGCGCACGGCTTCCCGCCAGAGTTCAGGGATAACCCGCAGGGCTGGATTGATATTATCTGTCAGCGCCTGTTGCCGCGGGTGAAAGCGGAGGGGCTGGCGGATGCGGTCGACGCGTTTTGCGAACACCTGGCGCTGTCACCGCAGCAGGTGAGCGCGGTATTTGATGCCGCCAAAGCGCTCGGCCTGCCGGTGAAGCTGCACGCTGAACAGTTGTCGGCACTCGGCGGTGCCGCACTGGCGGCGCGCTATGGTGCGCTCTCTGCCGATCACCTCGAATATGCCACCGAACAGGATGCGCGCGCGATGGCGGAGCATGGCACGGTGGCGGTACTGCTGCCCGGAGCGTTCTATCTGCTGCGCGAGACGCAGCGTCCGCCGGTCGAACTGTTCCGCCAGCACGGCGTGCCGATGGCGCTGGCCAGCGATGCCAATCCGGGCACGTCACCGGCGCTGTCGCTACGGCTGATGCTGAACATGGGCTGTACGCTGTTTGGCCTGACGCCGGAGGAAGCGCTGGCCGGCGTCACGCTGTGGGGCGCGAAGGCGCTTGGCCTGCAGGCCACGCACGGCTCGCTGGAGCCAGGCAAAGTAGCCAATTTTGTCCACTGGCCGCTGGCTCGCCCGGCTGAGCTGGTTTACTGGCTGGGCGGCGAACTGCCGTGCCAGGTTATCTATCGTGGAGAAGCGCAATGACCCCTTTTCATTTCACCGCCGGTAAGCTGCCGCTGCTGGTCAGTATTCCGCATGCCGGTACCCAACTGACGCCGGAGGTTGACGCCGGGCTGAGCGAGGCCGCGCGCGGCCTGCCGGATACCGACTGGCATATTCCGCTGCTGTACGACTTTGTGCGCGACCTCGGTGCCAGCGTGCTGATCGGTCACTACTCGCGCTTCGTGATCGATCTCAACCGTCCGCCGGACAACCAGCCGCTGTACAGCACGGCCACCACCGGACTCTATCCGGAGACGCTGTTTGACGGCACGCCGACGTTCCAGCCGGGCATGACGCCGGACAGCGCGGCACGCCAGCGCTATCTGGACACTATCTGGCAGCCCTATCATCAGCAGATTCAGCAGGAGCTGGCGCGGCTGAAAGCTGAACATGGCTATGCGCTGCTGTTTGATGCGCACTCCATCGCTTCGGTGATTCCGCGCCTGTTCGATGGCCAGCTGCCGGATCTGAACATCGGCACCAACGATGGCGCCAGCTGTTCGGCGGCCAGCATCGCGGCGATTGAGCAGGTGTGCGCCGCGCAAAGCGACTACAGCTGGGTGGTGAATGGACGCTTTAAAGGCGGCTACATCACGCGCGCTTACGGTCAGCCAGCGCAGGGCGTGCAGGCGGTGCAGCTGGAGCTGGCGCAGCTGAATTACATGGATGAGGCGCCGCCGTTTGCCTGGCAGCAGGATCGCGCCACGCGGTTGCAGCACGTGCTGAAGCCGCTGCTGCAGGCGTTTCTGCAGGCGGGGAAAGCCGTTTAATTGATGCGGGTCGCCATCACGGTGACCCCGTTTCTCATGTGGCGGATGTACAACCGCTGCCTCACTCCCCAATCCTGTGCAACCCCTGCCCTGAAAGTGTGCACGACGCGTACCGCCTGACGCCGATCCCCTCCGTTTACCGTCTTTGCCGATCTGGCACAGCCCTTGCTAGCTTGTATGTACAAGTAAAGACCGCGCGGCAATGATGACTATTTATTCTGGCTGGCTCACAAAAAGCTTATGCCGACAATGATCTGCCGCAAGCTAACTTGTATATACATGAAATGTCATTTGCGCTGTATCAGCCAACAGAGACAGCCAGATTTGTTAACCACCAGGAGAAGACGTATGACACACCGTGCCCCGTTTCGCCGTTTTTGCCTTACCACGCTGTTTGCCAGCCTGATGCTGGCCGGCGTGGCTGCCGAGGCTAAAGAGTGGAAATCCATCACCATCGCCACTGAAGGCAGCTATGAGCCGTGGAACCTGACGCTGCCGGGCGGCAAGCTGGGCGGCTTCGAACCTGAACTGATGGAAGATCTGTGCAAGCGCATGAGCATTCAGTGCAAGCTGGTGGTGCAGAACTGGGACGGGATGATTGCCGGACTGAACGCCGGGAAATATGACGTCATCATGGATGCGATTGTGATTACGCCAGACCGGAAAAAAGTGGTCAACTTCACCACGCCGTATGCGTCAACGCCGGCGACCTTCATCACCAGCAAAGATAACCCGCTGCTGCCGGCCGATAAGAACATCATCAAACTGCACGACGACGAGGCTGCCATCAATGCGGCCATCGCCCCGCTGAAGGCGGCGCTCAAGGGCAAAACCATCGGTATTGCGTCAGGCACCGTGTATACGCCGTTCATCGATAAATACTTCAAAGACGTGGCCGAGGTGCGCGAATACACCGCTTCAGCGGATGCGATTCTCGACCTGCAGGCGGGCCGCATCGATGCGGTGTTTGACGACGAGACCTTTGCGCAGTCAATGCTGGCGCGTAAAGAGAACAGCAACCTGACGTTCAGCGGCCCGCAACTGGGCGGCCCGATCTGGGGTGAAGGCGAAGCGATGGGCGTGCGCATGGCTGATAACGATCTGAAGGCCAAACTCGATGCCGCTATTCACGCTGCGCTGGCGGACGGCACGGTGAAAAAGCTGAGCGAGAAGTGGTTTAAAACTGACGTAACGCCGTAAGTGAGGTGAAAGATGATGAGCCTGCTGAGTTTTGGTGCAGATGGCTGGGGTCGCCTGATTCTGAGCGCCGCCGGTACCACGCTGCTGCTGTCGCTGGCGGCGCTGATGATTGGCGCCGTGGTCGGTTCCGGCGTGGCGGCGGCGAAACTCTCGCACCAGCGCTGGCTGCGCTGGCTGGGTGAAAGCTATTCGGTGGTGTTTCGCGGCATCCCGGAACTGCTGGTGATCTACCTGTTCTACTTCGGTGGATCGGGATTGATCACGCTGGTCGGCCAGCTGTTTGGTGCTGACGGCTTTATTGAGGCACCGCCGTTCCTGATTGGCGCGCTGGCTATCGGGCTCATCTCCGGATCCTATCAGGGTGAAGTGTATCGCGCTGCGCGCCTGGCGCTGGCCAAGGGCGAAGTCGAAGCGGCGGTAGCCATCGGGATGCCGCGCTGGCGTATCGCCCAGCGCATTCTCGTCCCGCAGATTGTGCGCTACGCGCTGCCGGGGATGTCCAACGTCTGGCAGATGAGCCTGAAAGATTCGGCGCTGGTGTCAGTGACCGGCATCGTCGAGCTGATGCGCGCCAGCCAGGTGGCGGCCGGTTCAACGCGCGATTACTTCACCTTTTATCTGATTGGCGGTGGCTGCTATCTGCTGCTGACACTGCTGTCGAACCATGCGTTTCGCCGCGCGGAATCGCGCCTCGGCCGCGCATGGCAAAGTCGCACTGCGGCACAGCACTAAGGAGCAGCAGCATGATCGACTTCGCTTTTCTTGCCGACACTTTTCTTAAGCTGAGCGCGGCGCTGCCGGTGACGCTCGGGCTGTTTATCAGCGCCTTTGTCTGCGGCGGGCTGCTGGCGCTGGGCATTCTGGCGCTGCGCATGAGCCGCTGGCGGCTGCTGAGCGGTTTTGCCCGCGGCTATATTCTGGTGTTTCGCGGCTCGCCGCTGCTGATTCAGCTGTTTCTCATCTACTACGGGCTCGGCCAGTTTGGCGTGATTCGCCACAGCTTCGTCTGGCCGTTTCTGCGCGAGCCGTTTATCTGCGCGGTGCTGGCGCTGTCGCTGTGTACCGCCGCTTACACCGCTGAGATCCTGCGCGGTGCGCTGCTGGCGGTGCCGGCAGGTCAGGTCGAAGCCGGGCTGGCCTGCGGCATGTCACGCTGGCTGCTGCTGCGCCGCATCATCGCGCCGATCATGCTGCGCTATGCGCTGCCGGCGTACTCCACCGAGGCGATTCTGCTGGTGAAGTCCACCGCGCTCGCCAGCCTGGTCACGGTGTGGGATGTCACCGGCGTGGCGCAGCAGATCATCCAGCGTACCTATCGCACCATGGAAGTGTTTGTCTGCGCTGCGGCGATCTACCTGATTCTCAACTTTATTATCGTCCAGCTGTACGCGCTGCTAGAGCGCCGTCTGACCCCGGTGCACCGCGCTGAAAAAAAGCCGCTGCCCGCCGTTAAACCGCTTGCCGGAGAGTAATATGCATTCCACTTCACCAGTCACCTTGTCCGCCACTGATATCCATAAATCCTTTGGCGCTATGGAGGTGCTCAAAGGCATCTCGCTGCAGGCGCATCAGGGCGATGTTATTTCAATTCTTGGTGCCAGCGGCTCGGGCAAAAGTACCTTGCTGCGCTGCATCAATCTGCTGGAAACGCCGGATGCCGGCGTGGTGAGCGTCGGCGGCGAAACCATTGAAATGAAGCGCCACGCGCGCGGTCATCAGCTTGCGGCGAATCCTAAGCAGATCGAACGCCTGCGCTCGCGGCTGGGCATGGTGTTTCAAAGCTTCAATCTGTGGTCGCACATGACGGTGCTGCAGAACGTGATTGAAGGTCCGCACTATGTGCTGAAGCGCGACAAAAAGAGTTGTATCGCCCAGGCAGAGCAGTTGCTGGATCGCGTCGGGCTGCTTAACCGCAAGGATTTTTATCCGGCGCAGCTCTCCGGCGGCCAGCAGCAGCGCGTGGCGATTGCCCGCGCGCTGGCGATGGATCCGGAGGTGATGCTGTTTGATGAGCCAACCTCGGCGCTCGATCCGGAACTGGTCGGCGAGGTGCTGAAGGTGATGCGCAGCCTGGCGGAAGAGGGGCGCACCATGCTGGTGGTGACGCACGAGATGGGCTTCGCGCGCAACGTCTCTAATCGCGTGGTGTTTATGCATCAGGGCAACATTGATTGCGAGGGCACGCCGGAAGCGATGTTTGGCGCCAGCGGTTCATCGCGCTTTAAGCAGTTTATCTCCAGCCATCAGAGCCATCACGCGGAGCAGCCAGTATGACCGTCGTCTGGGGCGATGCGCCGCTGACCTGGCAGGCGCTGGTACAGGTAGCGCGACATAACGCCGAACTGACGCTGAGCGCCGCCGCCTGGCAGCGCATTGCGCGCGGTCGCGAGATCGTCGAACAGATCGTTGCCAGCGGCCAGATTGCCTATGGCATCAACACCGGGCTGGGGGCGCTGTGTAACATCACGCTGCCGGAAGACCAGCTCAGCCAGCTGTCACGCAATACGTTGCTGAGCCACGCCTGCGGCGTCGGTCCGCTGCTGACGCGCGAGCAGACGCGCGCCATTCTGTGTGCGGCCATCGCCAACTACAGCCACGGCAAATCCGGCGTTTCGGTGGCGCTGGTGCAGCATCTGCTGGCGCTGCTCAATCAGCAGATCACGCCGCAGGTGCCGTCGAAGGGTTCGGTCGGTTATCTCACCCACATGGCGCATATCGGGCTGGCGCTGATTGGCGTGGGCGACGTTGAGTATCAGCAACAGGTGATGCCGGCGGAGCAGGCGCTGCGGCTGGCTGGCTTGCAGCCGTATCGCCCCGGCGCCAAAGAGGGTCTGAGCCTGGTCAACGGTACGCCGTGCATGACCGGGCTGAGCTGTCTGGCGCTGGACGATGCGGCGCGGCTGCTGGATTGCGCGGATGTCACCGGCGCGATGAGCTTCGAAGCGCTGCGCGGTCAGCTGGCGGCGTTTGACGCCGAGGTGATTGCGCTGAAAGCCAGCCCCGGCATGCAGCACAGCGGCCAGCGTCTGCGTGCGCTGCTGAGCGACAGCCCGCTGCTGGCGGCGAGCTGCGGCATACGCACCCAGGATGCGCTCAGCCTGCGTTCGATGCCGCAGGTGCACGGCGCCAGCCGCGATCAGTTCGCTCACGCGGCGCGTCAGGTTGAGATCGAGCTGAATGCCTGCACCGATAATCCGCTGGTGCTGGGCACGCCGGACGACTGGCGCGTGGTGTCGCAGGCCAATCCGCACGGTGAATCGGTCGCCATGGCGGCCGATCTGCTGGCGATTGCCATGGCGGAGATTGGCAGCATAGCCGAGCGCCGGCTGGACCGGTTGGTCAATCCGCTGGTCAGCGGGCTGCCGCCGTTTCTGGTGGCGCAACCGGGCGTCAACTCCGGCATGATGATCGCGCAATACGTGGCGGCTTCCCTGTGCGCGGAGAATCGTCAGCTGGCGCAGCCGGCGGTGCTGGACAATTACGTCACCTCGGGACTGCAGGAGGATCACCTCAGCCTCGGTACCGGCGCGGCGCTCAAGCTGCTCAGGCTGCTGAATAACCTCTGGCAGGTGCTGGCGATTGAGTACCTGCTGGCGGCGCAGGCGCTGGATTTTCACGGTGAGGCGCAGCTGGCCAGCGGCACGGGCCGGGCGCTACGCGCGCTGCGCGCTGAGGTTGCTACCTGGCAGGAGGATCGCTGGCTGGCACCGGAGATAGCCCGGGCGGTGAAGGTGTTACAGACGCTGGCCTGCTAGCGGCGCAATGTGTCGCGCCGCCAGTGGCCTGATTTAACCGCGGCGCGCGTCCGGGCGCACCAGATCAAAACGCTGATCTTCGCTGATCGCGTAATAGGCGGAAGGTCCGCCAGCGCGCAGAATCGGCTGCGCTTTGGCGGTCTGGTAGATGCCGTTCTCCAGCAGCGCTTCATCGATGTGAATCGCCACCGCTTCGCCCAGTACCAGCCAGCTCTCCAGCTCGCCTCCCTGTGCATCCTGCAGGCGAATCAGCTGCGTCAGGCGACACTCAAAGTTTACCGGGCTTTCTGCCACCATGCTGACGTTAACGTGGGAAGCGGCCAGCGGCGTCAGGCCGGCGAGGGCAAACTCGTCGTGATCGGGCGGTACTGAGGCGGAACTCTCATTCATGGCTTCTGCCAGCGGACGCGTCGCCAGGTTCCAGACGAACTCGCCGGTTTCACTGATATTCTGCACGCTGTCTTTCCAGCCGCTGCTGGCAAAACCAATGATTGGCGGATGGTAGTTAAAACAGTTAAAGAAACTATAGGGCGCCAGATTGCGCTGGCCGCTGGCGCTTTGCGAGCTGACCCAGCCAATCGGGCGCGGGCCGACGATGGCGTTGAGCGGATCGTGAGGCAGACCGTGTCCACTGCGTGGCTGATAAGTGTAACGTTGACGCATTTGCGCTCCTGATTCGTCCTTTATACTGCGTGTTCCGGCGGCGCTGGCGGCTGGACGCAGTATTGCGGATGCAGTTTTAGGGAGAATAGATTTAAATTCGTTGCACTAAATTTTCCTGGCGGATTGTGCGCTGCCGTCATCCAGCGTATCTTACGCGCGCATTAATGTCCGGAGAATCTATGAACAAGCCTGCCGCTACCGCGCTCTTTCATCCGCGTAACCGCCATCAGGGCCGTTATGATTTTGCTGCCCTGACTGCCGCGCATCCGCCGCTGGCGGACAAAGTGCGCCCCAACGGTTACGGTGAGCTGTCGGTTGATTTCGCCGATCCGCACGCGGTGCTGCTGCTGAATCAGGCGCTGCTGAAACTGTTTTATAATCTGAACTGGCAGCTGCCGGAAGGCTATCTGACGCCGCCGGTGCCAGGCCGCGCTGACTATATCCATGCGCTGGCGGATCTGCTGGCCAGCGATAACGGTGGCGTGCTGCCGCGCGATCTCGACGTGATGGATATTGGCTGCGGTGCCAACTGCATCTATCCGCTGATCGGTCACGCGGAGTATGGCTGGCGCTTTACCGGCACCGACATCAGCGCGGACGCTGTTAACGCCGCCAGTCAGATTGTGTCCAGCAATCCCGGCCTGCAGCGCGCCATTCGCCTGCGCCGTCAGAAGCAGGAGAGCGCGATTTTTGCTGGCGTGGTGCATAAGAACGAACGCTATCACGCAGTACTGTGTAATCCGCCGTTCCACGCCTCGGCGGCCGATGCGGCGGCCGGCAGCCAGCGTAAAGTGCGCAATCTTGGCCTCGGCAAGCAGGCACCGCTGAACTTTGGCGGTCAGCATAACGAGCTGTGGTGTGACGGCGGTGAACGCGCGTTTATCGGCCGGATGATTGATGAAAGCGTCGCATTAGGCGATCGCATCGTCTGGTTTACCTCGCTGGTGTCGCGCAAAGAGCACCTGCCTGAGCTGCGCGATCGCCTGAAGGCGCAGGACGCTTATCAGGTACGCATTGTCGACATGGCGCAGGGCCAGAAGCAGAGCCGCTTTATCGCCTGGACATTTTTACCGCCCGCCACGCGCGCACAGCGGCTGGCACGCTAAGCGCTGCTCAGGTAAAAAAAAGCCGCTACGGGGAACCGCAGCGGCTTTGTTGTTTTTACGCCGTATTAAGAGACGTGCTGCAGGAACTCACGCAGGCGGTCGCTTGGCGGGTTGGTGATCAGATCGTCCGGATTACCATCTTCCGCGATGGTGCCTTTGTCGATAAAGATCAGGCGCGACGCCACTTTCTGCGCGAAGCCCACTTCATGGGTCACGATCACCATGGTCATGCCTTCTTCCGCCAGATCCTGCATCACTTTCAGCACTTCGTGACGCAGCTCGGGATCGAGTGCCGAGGTAGGCTCATCGAACAGCATCATCTTCGGCTTCACCGCCAGCGCACGGGCAATCGCCACGCGCTGCTGCTGGCCGCCGGACAGCTCAGAAGGGAAGTGGTGCGCACGCTCGGCGAGACCTACTTTGCCCAGCAGCTCACGCGCCAGCTTGTGTGCGGCGTCTTTCTTTGCACCGCGCACGCGGATCGGACCAAAGGCCACGTTGTCCAGCGCGCTCATCTGCGGGAACAGATGGAACTGCTGGAACACCATGCCGGCTTCCTGACGAATCAGGCGTTCATCCACTTTCGGATCGTTAACTTTCATGCCATCGACAATCAGTTCGCCGCTGCTGATCTCTTCCAGCTTGTTGATGCAGCGCAGCAGGGTCGATTTACCGGAGCCGGACGGCCCGATGATTACCACCACTTCACCCTGATTAATTTTCAGGTTGATGTCGTGCAGTACCTGAGTCTGGCCGAAGTTTTTCGAGACGTTTTTAAATTCAATCACAGGATTTTCACCCTTTTCTCAATACGGCGCAGCACAAAGCTCAACACCAGCGTAATAACCAGGTAAATGATGGCAACGGCGCTCCAGATCTCCAGCGCGCGGAAGTTACCGGCGATGATCTCCTGGCCCTGACGGGTCAGTTCCGCCACGCCAATCACGATGAACAGCGAGGTGTCTTTGATGCTGACGATCCACTGGTTACCCAGCGGCGGCAGCATGCGGCGCAGCGCCAGCGGCATGATTACGTAGCGCAGCGTTTCGCGGCGCGACAGGCCAAGCGCCAGACCAGCTTCACGGAAGCCTTTGTTGATCGACAGCACCGCACCGCGGGTGATCTCCGCAATGTAAGCACCGGAGTTGATCATGATGGTCACCACGGCAGCGGTGAACGGGTCGATGCGCAGGTCCGGGAAGGCCATCGGCAGGGCGAAGTAGATGAACATCACCTGCACCACGATTGGCGTGCCGCGAATCAGTTCGATAAACACTAACGCGATGTTGTTGGTGATCCAGCCGCCGTAGGCGCGGGCGAAACCGGCCACGAGGCCGATAACCAGGCCGCCAATCAGGCCGAGGATCGAGATAAGCAGGGTCATTTTGGCGCCTTCGATCAGGATCGGTAAGGCGGGCCAGATGACGCTCCAGTCAAACTCCATGGTGTGACTCCAGAATCTGTTGCAGTGGAAATGTAAAAAGCAGGGAGAACAAAGCTCCCTGCTGATAAAAAGGCGTCAGGCCTGAATTATTTAGGTTCGCTGCCGAACCATTTTTTATAGATAGTGTTGTAGGTACCGTTGTCGTGCAGGGTTTTCAGCGCGCCATTCACTTTCTCACGCAGGTCGTCGCTGCCTTTCGGGAAAGCGATGCCATACTGCTGCGCTTCGATGGAGTCACCGACGGCTTTGAAACGGCCTTTGCCAGCGGTGTGGATGAAGTACAGGATGTTTGGCGTGTCGTGCAGTACGGCGTCAGCACGGTTAGTGCCTAACTCCATGTACGCGTTATCGATGTTCGGGAACTGGCGCAGGTCTTTAGTTTTGATATGCGCTTTGGCGTAATCCACCGAACCGGTGCCGCTTTTCACTGCGACCACTTTACCGTTCAGATCGTCGATGCCTTTGATGTCATTTTCGTTGTTACGCACCATTACCAGCAGGCCGCTTTTGTAGTAGCCATCAGAGAATTCGATGGCTTTTTTACGTTCTTCGGTAATGGTGATGCCGGCCAGCGCCAGGTCAACGTTTTTGGTTTGCAGCGCCGGAATGATGCCGCTGAAATCCATCGGCTTCAGGGTGTAATCCAGCTTCAGCTGTTTAGCGATAGCGTCCCACAGGTCGATATCGAAGCCGACGTACTTGTCGCCCTGTTTAAATTCAAACGGAACGAAGGCGGTGTCGGTAGCGACTACCAGTTTTTTGTCTGCTGCAGTGGAGGAAAGCGAGAAGGCCAGCGCCAGCGCGGCCACGGAGACTTTAATCAACGACTTCATCATTTTTTTCCTTATTACCCGTCAGGCCTGGTGGCCCGATGTACGGCTCATCATATGAAAAAATTATGCCAACTTTTCTCAAACGCCAAAATCAACAGATTGCCGGGGCAGGCTGACACGATTCTGCACGCGGGGAAAAGTTTGCACCAGAATGAATCACCAAAATGGTGCATTGTGCTGTGGTGGTGCAGGCACAGTGTGCATCAGAGTGATAATAAGGGAAAGAAAGGATTAAGGAATTGTTAACGGCGTCAAAAAAGCCGGGCGGGTAGCAGGCATAAAAAAGGCGGGATAACCCGCCTGATTGAGCATTACTCGATGTTGGATTCGATGAACCACAGGAACTTATCAAGGTCACGCGATGCGGCAGTAAAGATATCCGCCGTGTCTTCGTCTTTCACTTCGCTGATGGCTTTGCGTGTATCGTTAGCCACCACAGCATAACGGTCGGCCAGCGCTTTCAGGTGATCTTGTACGCTGTGAATGTTCAGCGGGTAGCTTTTCAGCGGTGACTTGTCGTTAACCACCTGCGTGGTGCCCAGCGCCACGCCGCCCAGCTGCACCACACGTTCTGCAATGGTGTCCTGGTGATCGGTAATCGCGGTACGGAAGCCATCCAGCATTTCATGTACGCCAATGAAGTTCGCGCCACGCATGTTCCAGTGCGCCTGCTTGGTGATCAGCGACAGGTCAATAAATTCCACGACCAGACGGTTGAGCACCTCGATGGTAGCTTTCTTCTCGCTATCAGCCACGTCATTGCGGGTATAAATCAGATCGGAAGATTTTGTTTTAACCAGTTTTGCGGTACTCATCATTAATGTCCTCTTATTGATGGTTGTCCTAATCAAGCACGGGAATAAGTATAGCAGCAGTTTTTCACTCTGCAGGAT
>NZ_JASEWO010000135.1:0-13231 GCF_030024295.1 Pantoea sp. Pa-EAmG | reverse complement strand
GATTCTGGCATTCCGATTTTTTTATTTCCTGACACAGGAATACCGAGAATAGCCAGACCAGCTGTAACCCGGCGCTCTAAAACTTTTTTATAACAGCCACTCGGCTGTTTTTCGTAAAATTGCAGGGCTGTATTGCCCTCAGATGCAGCACGAACCCTGGCTGCATCTGAACCTTTATAGTCTTCCAGAGAAGGCCTAAACCCAGCCGAACATCCACTTAACAACGTTACTATTATTCCCGTAATGACCAGTTTTCCATACATGCGCATCTCCTTACGTTTCTGTCGCTCCTGTTTTTATCGGCCTGTGGGTGTGAAATCTTTAACAGATATTAAGCCAGCCATCCGGGGATAATCTGTTCCTGAGATACCTGCCTGACACCTGAACAATGTCCGCTCCCGGCACCAAACGGCCCTCCCCCCTGCGAACTCCGCTATCAACAACACGCTGCCATCATAGCTAAAGCAAAGCATCAGGTGATTATTGAGACTTAACCTGTTAGTTTAAAACGATGAAAACTTACTCAGCCCTGTCTTCCGCAATCATTATTATCACCTTGCACGTTCAGGTGGGATAACGTTTGCCATTTTCCCGCCGGTAAGGCGGGCCTTACCGGTAATCAACCAGTGAGGTCAGCCATGAACACCACCGATGTCGCATCACCTGAAAAAGCCACGCTTCACCTGTTATGTGGAAAAATTGCGTCGGGTAAATCTACGTTATCCGCAAAATTAGGCGCTGCACCGCGCACTCTCATTATCAGTGAGGATCGCTGGCTTGCAGCGCTCTATGCCGATGAAATGCACACGGTCGCGGATTACGTGCAGTATTCCTCTAAGCTCAGAAATGCCATGAAACCGCATCTGGTGTCATTACTTAACGCGGGGATGTCGATAGTCCTGGATTTTCCGGCTAATACAGCCGCCAGTCGTGAATGGATGATGAGTATCATTAAGGCATCAGGTGCTGCTAACCAGATGCATTTACTTAACGTCCCTGATGAGGTGTGTAAGAGCCGATTACGTGCCCGTAACGCAGCAGGCACCCACGATTTTGCCGCTTCAGATGAACAGTTTGAAATCATAAGCCGTTATTTCTCAGCGCCAGCGGCTGATGAAGGTTTCAATATTATTGAATACCGCTCTTAAGCCGCCGGGTTGCGGCTTATGAGGTGCTAATTCCATGACGCAGCCGGATTCTGCGCCATTAAACGGCGCCCGATAACGGCGCCGTTTGCTCATCAAGGCTGGTTACCCCTCTCCCCTGCCGATTTGCCAGATGCCGGTTGGCGGCGTGCCGTTGACTTTCCAGTCACCGATGTCGCGCGCTTTGTAGATCACCGGATTATGCGACGAGACGGTGCGCGCATTGCGCCAGTGACGATCCAGCGCTTTGCTGACGCGCGTATCCGACGCGCCAAGCGCATTAAACAGTTCGGTGGCAGCACGCGGCACCAGCTCGCTGGCGATCACCTGCGCCTGTCCGGCCTCGGCTTCCGCCAGGTTGTTGATGGCGGCGATGGCCGCTTCATCGGCACTGACGTGCGCTTCATACGCTGATTGCAGTGAATGGGTTGCGCGAATCACCGTGGCTTCGACGGCAAATGCCAGACTGGTGATCTCGCCTACCACCTGCAGCACCTGCGCATCCTGCCGCGAGGCCGCTCCGTTGCCGTGACTGTAAACGCGGTTGCGTGCGGCAACGGCTGCCGCGCCGTCCCGCGCGACCGCGCGCGCAATGCCCGCCAGCGTCGCCAGCAACACGTGCTGGTAATACGCGGTCTGATAACGGAAGCGCGTGGCAAAATCATACACGTGCTGCGTCTCCACATGCGCGTGCTCGAAGCGCGTCGTGCCGCTGCCAGTCAGGCGCTGGCCAAATCCGTCCCAGTCATCTTCACGCGTGACGCCCGGCTGATGCGTATTCACCAGCGCGATCACGTCACCCTGATTGTCATCGCGACGCGCGTAAACATCTATCCAGTCGGCGAACAGCGCACCGGTGCTGTAAAACTTCTCGCCATTCAGCGTCCAGCCATTGGCGGCAGGCGTGACGCGGGTGATCACGTCGCCCAGCCTGACGTTGCCAATCTCCGTCCAGCCGCTGCCCACCAACTCGCCATCAACAAAACGGCGAAACCACGCATCGCGCTCCACATTGTCCGGCTGGTTGAGCCGGTCCTCGACAAACGCAAAGTGCGCGCGCAGCGCCTGCGGCAGGTTGGAATCCGCTTCCGCCAGCTCAATTAACAGCTGAAACAGCTGCGGCAGCGAGGCGCCCCAGCCACCTTTTTGCTGTGGAATACGCACCGTGCCAAAGCCGGCCTCCTTCAGCCACTGCAGTGGTTCATAAGGCAAGGTACGCGTACGCTCGCGTTCCGCTGCGCCCGCCGCGATGCGGGCAAACAGCGGTCGGAAGTGCGCCGCCAGCGTGTCATAGTCAGTACCGGTAGAGAGAATGCTCATGTTTTACTCCTGAGGGGAAAGGTCGTCGATGTCGTGGCGGGTCGGTTCGTGACGCACCGCCAGCAGGAAAAAGATCGGAATGATGGCGGCCAGCGATACCACCCAGAACATGTTGGTGCCGAGCGCCGCCTGCAGAATCGGCAGAATGAACAGCGCCAGCGCACTGCCGATGCCCGACAGCGCACGGCTAAAGCCGACGCCAGTCGCGCGAATCGAGGTGGGATACGAGAGCGCCGGATAGACCATCAGCTGCGCGCCCGGGCCAAAGCCTTCAGCGAACAGCCACAGCCCGAGCATCAGCACCGCGAACACGATGCCCACCAGCGCCTGCGGGTGGCCAATCAGTGCCAGCGCCACCAGCGCCAAAAACTGCAGCGCAAAGCCAGCGATCGCCACGTGGCGTGACGGATATTTCCACGCCAGGCGCATCCCCAGCAGCCCGCCGGTAAAGGCAAACAGCGCGTTCAGCCCCAGCGAAGCTGAGATGGTCTCGAACACACCGGCACCAAGAAATTGCGCCAGTATCGACGGCAGGAAGAAGGCGATGGCGGTGTACTCAAACGAAATACAGATATTCATTACGCCGGCAACGATGGTGCGTTCACGCCACGGCTTCTGGAACAGTACGCGAAAACTCACCTTCGGTGCCGCCGCCGCGGGTGGCGTTTCTGGTTCTGCTTCGTGTGCATGAATACCGTACGAATCACGCAGGATACGCACCGCCGAGGTCAGATCGCCCTGATTTGCGGCCCACAACGGTGATTCATTCATGAACTTACTGCGCACCGCGATGATCAACAGCGCAGGTATCGCGCCAAACAGCAGCGAGGCGCGCCACAGCCAGTCGAGATGATCTTTAGGCAGCAGAAAATAGAGGCCAAAAATCAGCAGGAAACACACAGTGGAAGCCGCATACCACATCGGGCACCAGGCCGCGAGCCGTGCGGCTTTGTTGCCTTTGCCGGCAAATTTAGAGAATTCCGCCAGATAAGACATCGCCACCGGCAGATCGATGCCCACGCCAATGCCCATCAGGAAGCGCGCGCCAATCAGCACCCAGACGTTGGGTGCTAAGCCCGCCGCAATCGCCGATACGACAAAAAACAGCATGTCGGCCATGAACACCGAATAGCGGCCGTACTTATCCGTCAGCCAGCCACCAATCAGGTTGCCGACGATGGTGCCGACCATGATGGATGAAGTGACCAGCCCGGTGGTGAACGGCGATAGCTGGAACTCGCGCACCACGTCATCGATGCCGTACGACAGTGTGGTCAGGTCGTAGGCGTCGAGGAACACGCCACCCAACGCGAGAAACACAATCATGCGCGCATAGTTGTTTTTGCTACTGCGGGTGTTGATCAGCCTTGCCACATCACTGACCGAACGTACCGGTTGCGAAGCCGGCAAGGTGTTTTCTAAAGGAAGAGTACTCATAACGCCTCACGTCTGTTTTTGTTGTGCAGGTGAGGTGGTTATAAGCGCTTTATGCAGGGAACCAAAGCAACAATATTTGCTATTAATTACAATATAATCAATAAGATAACAAAGACACCAACACTAAAACCCGGACGCGCAATGCGGGTCCGGGTAGCGTATTCGGCAGTAAAGTTATTCAGCAGAAACCGGCACCAGTACGCCTTTGACCAGCGGGTCATCGGTGGTTTTTAGCCACTGCTGTACGCGCGGATCGGCAAATGCCTGTCTGAGTTTGACGATGTTCTCCTGCTCCAGGTAAGGCGTACCGATCACCAGCTGCGAGGCAAAGGTGCGCGGCGCGGGCGGGAACAGAATGCCTTTGTCACGCGGGACTTTACCGGCGTCAAACTGCGACACATAACCAATCGCCGCATCGACCGAATTAAGCGCCCGCGGCATGGTCAGCAGATCCAGCTCTTTGAACACGAAACCGTGCGGATTACCGACAATGTTTTTCAGTTTGGCGGTGCGCGGTTCTACCGTTGGATCGAGGGTGATCAATCCCTGACGCGCCAGCAGCCAGAGCGCCTGGCCCTGATTCGCCCCATCGTCGGGCACCACAATGGTTGCGCCCTGCGGCAGATCCGCCACAGAGTGGTAGCGATCGGAGTAAATACCAAAGGCCCACTGGAACAGAGGCAGGCTGGAAGTGAGCTGGAAGCCGTTAGCATCGACCACCTGCTTCAGCCACCACTGATGCTGATAGACCGTCGCAGCATACTGCCCTTCTGCTACCGCACGGTCCGCCTGCACCGGATCCTGCACACCGACCGCCTCCAGCTTCAGGCCGTAGTCCGGCGCGATATGCTCACCCACATAGTCAATCAGCTTCTGTTCCCCGGCCATTGCCGGCTCATAATGCACTTTCAGCGTGGTGCCAAACACCACCGCCTGCGGCTGCTGGCTGCGCCACAACCAGCCAGCGACGGCCAGCAAAATGACCACTATAATCAGCAGCAGCCACGGCCAGCGGCGTGTTTTACGTAACTCAAATTCTTGTGTTGTCATAACGATGTCCCCTGAGGATGGCGCAAGGCCGCAACCAGCCGGTCGCCGAAAAATTGAATGGTCTGAATCAGTGCAATTAACACCACGATGGTGGCGATCATGATGTGGTTATCGAACCGCTGATAGCCATACACCACCGCCAGGTAGCCAATGCCGCCAGCGCCAATGGTGCCGGCGATGGCCGAGTACTCAATCATGGAGATCAGGTTGAGCGTGATGGCTGCGACAATCGCCGGCAGCGCTTCACTCAGCTGGGCGGAGCGGATGATCTGCCAGCGCGAACCGCCGCACACCAGCCCCACGGCGGTAACTTCTCCGGGCAGCTCGCGTAATGCGTTGTCGACCAGGCGGCCAAAGAAAGGAATCCCGGCGGCGATCATCGGTACCACCGCCGCCGGAATGCCGATAGTAGTGCCGGTGAGCCAGAAGGTAAACGGAATGATGGCCGCCATCAGCACCAGAAACGGTAACGAGCGCCCCATATTGACGATCCAGCTCAGCACCCGATGCACGCCGCGCTGCGGAAACAGTCCGCGCGGCGAGGTGTTAAACAGCACCACGCCAACCACGCCACCGAGGCTCACCACAAACAGCATCACAATGGCAACCATCAGCGCGGTTTCACCCAGCGCTGGCAGCATCAGTGCCGGAATTTCAGGCCAGGGCGTGTCCTGGCTTATCACGGATACGCTCATACCGCCTCCCGCAAGGGCGGCATGCTGACAGCAACGCTGGCCGCCAGGCCATACTGCTCCAGCTGCGTCAGCAACCGTGCCAGCGGCACCTGCTCCTGCTGAAAATGAATGCCCACCTGCAACCGTCCGGCCTGGATGCCATTGACCCGCTCGACATGCGCACCCAGCAGATCCACCTTTAAAGCGAACTGCTGGCTGATGCGCGAAATCCAGTCGCTGGCCACCGCGACATCGGTACGGTAGCTAAGCTGCAGCACCAGTCCGGCATCACTGACTTGTGCCGTCAGCGGCAGCAGCCGCTGGCCGAGCGCGCTGTCCGGCTGTGCCAGCAGCGCACTGACGGTGCCATACTGCACTATCTCTCCATCGCGAATCTCGGCAACCGCATCCGCCGCCTGACGTACGGCATCCATTTCATGGGTGATCAGCACGATTGCCAGCCGGTAGTCGTCACGCAGTTTTTTCAGCAGCTCAAGGATGGTGACCGTCGCTTCCGGATCGAGGCCGGAGGTGGCTTCGTCGGCCAGCAGTACAGAGGGACGCAGCGCCAGCGCGCGGGCAATACCGATGCGCTGCCGCTGCCCACCGGAGAGCTGGGTGGGAAAGGCGCTGGCTTTGTGGCTCAGTCCGACACTCTCCAGCAGCTCGCCGACGCGGGCGCGGATATCGCGCTCGACCACACCGAGATAGCGCAGCGGCAGCGCGATATTTTCCCAGGCACTTTTACGCTGCAGCAGCGCGGAAGACTGAAATACCGTGCCGATGGCGCGGCGCGCGCGGCGCAGCGCTTCGCCATCCAGCCGGGATAAGTCGCTGCCGTTAACCCGGATGCTGCCGCCGCTCGGCTGCTCCAGCAGGCTGATGCATTTCGCCAGCGTAGATTTTCCGGCACCGCTCGGTCCGACCACAGCGGTGATGCTGGCTTCCGGCACCTGCAGCGTGATGTTTTTCAGCACGTCGGTGACGCGACCGTCCGGCGCACGGTAGTGTTTACTCAGGCGCTCGATTTCGATCATATGACCTCCTGCTGCTGCGCGCTGCGTACGCGATAGCCAGCACCCGGATGCGGCGCACTGAGCTGCGGCCCGGCGGCAAACAGCTTTTCGCGTAGCGTGCCCGCGGCGTAATCCTGTTTGTAAACGCCGCGTTTTTGCAGCTCCGGAATCAGCAGCTCGACCACATCCTCAAAGGTTTCATGGGTCAGCGCATACGCCAGGTTGAAACCATCCACGTCAGTCTCTTCTACCCAGCTCTGCAGCTCATCCGCCACCGTTGCCGCACTACCCACCAGCAGCGGGCCAAAACCGCCGATGCCCACCCAGTCAGCCAGCGCTTTCACCGTCCATTGACGATCGGGATCGGCAGTAGAGAAGGTTTCAACCGCTGACTGAATGGCGTTGGTGTGCAGGTATTTCAGCACCTGGTCCGGCTGATATTGTCCAAAGTCGATGCCGGTCCAGCCAGAGACCAGCGCCAGCGCGCCTTCGTAGCTGACCCAGTTTTTATACTCCTGCCACTTCGCCTGTGCCGCCCGATCGGTTTCACCGACAATCACCGTCTGCAGGTTGAAGATCAAAATACTACGCGGATCGCGACCGGCTTCGGCTGCACGACGCCGGATATCGGCCACGGTTTTCTTTAACAGCACTTTGGACGGCGCGGCGACAAACACACATTCTGCGTGCTCAGCCGCAAACTGTTTGCCGCGGCTCGATGCACCGGCCTGATACAGCACTGGCGTGCGTTGCGGCGAGGGTTCACACAGGTGGATGCCCGGTACGTTAAAGAAGGTACCCTGATGGTTAATCGGATGGATTTTGCTGGGATCGCTGAAAATACGACGCTGACGATCGCGCAGCACCGCATCCTGCTCCCAGCTGCCTTCCAGCAGTTTATAGACCACCTGCAGGTACTCATCGGCATAGTCATAGCGGCTGTCATGATCGGTTTGCGCTTTATGACCAATGTTGCGCGCGCCGCTCTCCAGATAGGAGGTAACGATGTTCCAGCCAATGCGGCCTTTGGTCAGATGGTCCAGCGTCGACAAACGGCGCGCGAACGGATAAGGATGCTCAAACGACAGCGAGGCGGTTAAGCCGAAACCGAGGTGCTCTGTGACCAGCGCCATCGGCGTAATCAACGCCAGCGGATCGTTCACCGGCACCTGAGTGGCCTGGCGTATCGCCGCGTCACCGTTGCCGTTCAGCACATCGTAAATGCCGAGCACATCGGCAATGAACAGGCCGTCAAACTTGCCGCGCTCCAGCAGGCGCGCCAAATCAACCCAATATTCCAGATCTTTATACTGCCAGGAGCGGTCACGGGGATGGGCCCAGAGTCCGGGCGACTGGTGACCGACACAGTTCATATCAAAGGCATTCAGGCGTATTTCGCGTTGCGATGGCATAGCAATCTCCATAGCGAGGCCGTGATCGTGCAGCGACCCGGCGTTCGTCAGTTAATTTTCAGGATGTTGAGTATTCAGGAGGCGGAAGGGGGACATCGCTCAGCGTGAGCGACAGGCAATACCTTAAGAATTTCATCCGCTACGGCGGCCGCGTGATCGGCCACCTGCGGCAATCCCATCAGCTCGCCAAAGCGGGCGCGCGCCGCCGGGCCCACGACAAACAGGTTTGCGTTGGGCTGACCGTGCCGGTTGAGGGTGCGCGAGTGGTGATCCACATCAATGCCGAAGCCGAGCGCATCGGCGCGGATCAGGCCCTGCTCGCTGAGCGATTGCAGCAGCGGCTGGCTGGTCGTCAGCGCTTCATGTCCCGGTCCGGTCGTGACAATCAGTTTATCCAGCACATGGTTTTGCCGGGTGCCATCGCGCTGACGCAGGGTGATTTCCAGCTGCTGCGGATGAGCGTGAATCGCCACGAGGCGAGCGGCCAGTACCTGCAAGCTACCCTGCTGCTGTCGCCGGGCGATGACGGCGGCGACCTGTGGGGCAATGCGATAGCGATGCACATCCCACCATGAACGCAGATGACGCGCAAAGCGTCGCTGTTCAGGCAGCGGGAGTGACTGCCAGATGGCTTGTCCCTGCACACGCACCTCATCAAGCACACGCTGCCACGGCAGCTGCTGCGCGGCAGCGCGAGCGACTTCATCACGAATATGCCGCAGCCAGCGGCGCGCGCTGGGCTGAGATTGCGCGGCCACTGTCCACTCCGACCATTCGCCGCTGAGATTGGCGCGTGACAGTTGTCCGCGCCGTGAGAACGCCAGCAGCAGCCCCTGATGGTCACGCGTCGCCAGCGAAGCCACCACATCAGCCATGCTCAGGCCGGTGCCGACAATCGCCACCGATGCGTCAGGCTCAACGTTATCCAGCACGCCTGGCTGCCACGGGTTAGCAATCAGCGCCGGATGGTCGGCAAACGGCTGTAGCATACGTGGCAGCGACGGCGGTGGATGGCTGATCGCCAGCGCCAGGATGTCGCCAGTCAGGGTTTCACCGTTACTCAACAGCAGTTGTTGCCCTTCCCATGCCAGCGCACGCGCCTGAACGTGACGCAGAGTGACATGCGGATGCGCCTCAGCGGCGGCGACAAACTGCTGAGCCAGATAGCGGCCAAACAGCGCGCGCTGCGGATACACCGCGCCATCGGCACAGTGTGCTGCCGAATCCAGTGAACATTCCGGTTGCTGACGATACCAGCGATCAAAGGCGCCCTGCTCTTCTCCGTTGAGCTGCATACGCGCAGCCGGCACGTTGATGCGGTGTGCCGGTTCCAGCGTGGAATAGGCAACACCGGCGCCGAGGCTGGCGCGCGGTTCGACCACTGTAATCAGTAGCGGCGCGAGCGACGTGCGGGCAAGGTGAATTGCCAGCGCTGTGCCGCTGAAGCCCCCGCCGACAATAATGATGTGCGCTGTTGCCATCGCCTTCTCCTGCATCAGCTGGCGCTCGTCTGTTTCGCCGATGGGCGCTTATCGCCGCCGATGGTTTCACCAAACGGGCCAGTGTTAATGGTACGGGCGCGCTGCTGCTGACCGTGAGCCAGCGGTAACAGCGGCAGCAGCAATTCAGCCACGCGATGTGCCTCTTCCAGATGCGGATAGCCCGATAGAATGAAGTTAGTCACGCCGAGCGCATGGTATTCCCGGATGCGTTCAGCGACCTGCTGCGGGCTGCCCACCAGTGCCGTGCCGGCACCGCCGCGCACCAGTCCGACGCCTGCCCACAGATTCGGCGCAATGTAGAGATTATCGCGCGAACCGTTGTGCAGCGCACTCATGCGCGCCTGACCGGCGGAATCCATGCGGGCAAAAATCTTCTGCGCCTGAGCGATAGTGTCGTCATCCAGATGGGCAATCAGTTTATCCGCCGCCGCTCGGGCTTCTTCTTCGGTTTCACGCACAATCACATGCAGGCGGATACCGTATTCGAGTTTCCGGCCGCGTGACTCAGCGCGCTCACGCACGACCGCCAGTTTTTCTGCTACCTGCGCCGGTGGCTCTCCCCAGGTGAGATAGGTGTCAATCTGCTGCGCCGCCACGTCGATTGCTGCCTCCGATGAGCCACCAAAGTAGAGCGGTGGACCGTTTTCCTGCACCGGTGGAAACAGCACCTCAGCGCCTTCAACCTGAATATGCTCGCCCTGATAATCCACTTTTTCGCCGCGCATCAGCCGACTATACACATCCAGAAACTCGCGAGTCACTTCATAACGTTCGCTGTGGTTGAGGAAGATGCCGTCGCCTTTGTTCTCTACCGGATCGCCGCCGGTGACCACGTTAATCAGCAGACGGCCTTCCGACAGACGATCCAGCGTGGTAGCCATGCGCGCTGCCAGCGTGGGTGGCTGTAACCCTGGCCGTACGGCGACCAGATAGCGCAGCCGGCGCGTCATTGGTGCCAGCGCGGAAGCCACCAGCCAGGAATCCTCACAGCTTTTGCCTGTCGGAATGAGGACGCCGTAAAAGCCCAGATTGTCGGCGGCCAGCGCGACCTGCTGTAAATAGGCTAAATCAACCGGGCGTCCGCCTTCTGTGGTACCCAGGTAACGGCCATCGCCGTGCGTCGGCAGGAACCAGAAGACATTTATGCTCTCGTGCGCAGAATCGGCCATTATGCTTATCCTATATAACTTTATGAGAAAACGTTCATTCATTACTTTCTATTTGGTTATATAGGCGTAAGCGAAAAGCATGCCAGGTTTTAACGAAACAGAGATTGTGCATTTTCAGTCAGTTAGGCCATCAGAACGCGTAATGTCTGTTGCAATTGCAACGCAACGCCAACAGCATTTGCTGCATATGCAACTGCTTATGCTTTTTTCCTGCTGTTCATTGCCACTTACCGGGTTTAGCGTGATGGCAGACCTTTACAGGAGCCATCTCATGCTGACACCTTACAATCAACCGGATTCACCTCGCCTGGTCGACCCGGCATCGCTGGCTTTCCAGTCGCTGCTGGATAAATTCGCACCCACCGACGCCACGGTACTGATTGTGGGCGAAACCGGCACCGGCAAAGAGGTGGTCGCGCGGTATCTGCATCACCACAGTCCACGCCGGCATGCCCCGTTTCTGGCCGTCAACTGCGGCGCCCTGACAGAAAGCCTGGCAGAAGCTGAATTGTTTGGACATGAGAAAGGTGCCTTTACCGGCGCGACTCAGGCGCACCCTGGCTGGTTTGAAGCGGCGCAGGGCGGCACGCTGCTGCTGGATGAGATAGGTGAACTGAGCCTGCCGCTGCAGGTTAAACTGCTGCGCGTCCTTCAGGAGCGTGTGATCACGCGCGTCGGTTCACGCAAGGCCATCAAAATAGACGTGCGCGTTATCGCCGCAACCCATGTCGATCTGGCGCAGGCAATTCGCGAACGGCGTTTTCGTGAAGATCTGTTTTATCGTCTGAATATCGCCGTTGTTCCCCTGCCACCGCTGCGCCAGCGTCGCGAGGATATCCCGCTGCTGGCCCAGCATTTCCTTTCCCTGTATGCACGCCGCCTTGGCCGTCCGGCACGTCGCCTGTCGCCTGACGCGCTGGAAGCACTGCGCGACTACAGCTGGCCCGGCAATATTCGTGAGCTGGAGAATACGCTGCACAATGCGGTGCTGCTCAGTCGCGATGAGACATTAACGCCGACGCAGCTGCGGCTGGCAGGTTACAGTGAACGTGGATACAGCGAAACGGACGATTCGACGCTGGATAGTTTTCTGCGCCAGCAGATTACACGCGAACCGCAACAGCTGTTTGATCGGGTGATTCAGAGTCTGATCAGTAACGCACTGGAAATAGCGGACAACAATCAGACGCAGGCCGCCACGCTGCTGGGCATTAGCCGGCACACGCTGCGCACGCATCTGGCACAGATGGGCGTCATAAAAGGGCGGCGCAAGTCCGCCGTCATGGCCTTCGCACACGCCAGCGGGGCCGCGCGCCCTGAACGCGAGTTGCGTATCGGCTATCAGAAATTTGGCAATCTTGGCGTATTGAAAGCGCGTCAGACGCTGGAACAGTGCTTTAACCAGCAGGGTATCAGCGTGGTGTGGAGTGAGTTTCCTGCCGGTCCGCAACTGTTATATGCGCTGCAAAATAATGAGATTGATTTCGGCACCACCGGTGAGGTGCCGCCCATCTTCGCGCAGGCCAGCGGTAACGCCGTGACTTATATCGCCTGGGAGCCACCCGCGCCGGGCAGCGTCGGGATTGTGGTGCCACGCGACAGTACTATCCACAGCCTGGCAGATTTGCGGGGTAAGCGTATCTCGGTCAATAAAGGATCGAATGTTCACTGGCTGCTGTTACAGCTGCTGGAGGAAGCCGGCATCGGTCTGGATGAAATTAAAGTGGTGTACACGCCGCCGAAATATCCGCTCACAGCCAGCGATTATCTGGCCGTCGATGCCTGGATGATGTGGGATCCGCTGCTAAGTGCCGCAGAAAGCAACGCCGATTTGCGCGTGCTGGAGAAGGGCGAAGGCCGGGTGCACAACCACCAGTTTTATCTGGCGCGCCATGATTATGTGCAGCAGCATGACGATATCGTGCAGCAGCTTGTGACGAGCCTGCAGCAAACCGGGACCTTTATTGATAATCATCGCCATGAAGCCGCCACTATGCTGGCGCAGGAACTGGGGCTGGAGTTCGCAGCCGTGGAACGTGCCTTATCCCGACGCAGCCACCAGACGCGGGCCATGGTTTTCCACGTCATCAAAGAACAGCAAACTATCGCTGACCGCTTTTATGCGCTCGGTTTGATTCATAAACCGGTGCGCGTGCGTGATGCAGTGTGGCAGTCGCCCAGCCAGACGGCGCTTATGGCATAGGGGCTACAGTAAAAGTTATCCACGTTTTCTGTGGATAACACATTGAATATCGTCTGGCTAAATCCCCGTTTTCTCACGGCAGCATGAGGATTTACTGTGAAATTCGGGCGATTTCAGCCTGAAATCCTGCAGATAAAAACTCTTTTTTCAAACAGTTAGAGGTGAAATCGCCATGGCGAACGTCGCCTGATTCTGGCAGATTCCGTTAAGGATTCTCCCTGCTGGTTTCACTGTTGCTTTCGCATCCAGCAAAACTGGCCATTACCAAAGTCACACACGGCGAGGGCGCGGTTTCACCGTATT
>NZ_JASEWO010000343.1:0-1465 GCF_030024295.1 Pantoea sp. Pa-EAmG | reverse complement strand
CACATGTCGATTAAGCATAAATTCTGGTCTCTATAAATGAAAAACAATCTAACCTGGCGTTAATTTTCTTGGCGATCATCTTTATAAATCGCATGTTTTTGGCTAGGCAGAAATATTTACCGATCGCGAGGCAGGTGCGCGCGCAATGTTGGGTCGAAAAGGTGTTGTTTTCTTCAACAAAATTGATGGGTATGGCGGTGGGCATATCGACCTTATCGAGCCTCTGAGTAATAATTCGTTTATATGTAACTCCGATTGCTTTCCGTACTGTCAGGAAATCTGGTTTTGGGAATTAAAATAATTTCATTCAGGTATCTAAAGACAGCATTCCTTTTGCTCGCTTGCTTATGTTTTTCTGCTCGCGGTGATAACCCTCACGTAGATTTTTATCAGCAGCAAACATACCGGCAGGTGGTCAAAGATCTTGTCCTGGCGCGCTGCCTTGCGCAGGTAGCTGATAAGGGTAGCCAGTTCTCTGACGACGCGGCCCGCAGTGCGAGTGCATTCATCGAATGGATACCGTTTGATGCTGAAAACGGTACTGACAAAGTTAACGCCATTATTGGAAAATATAAAAGCAAAATTAACGGCTTCCACTCGGAGCGAAAGCCTGATGTAAAAGGCGTGACGTTAAATTGTTTACGTCTTTACCACAGTGACGAACTTAATAAACTGGTTCCTCAATTAATCATCGGAAATCCTGACCGCACGTGGCTCCAGGATAACCCGCAATAGTAAAAGACTTCACATTCTTACCGTTAATTCCGGGGGGATGTAAGACTGTCAAATGACACGGGTCATTTGATATGAGGCAGAGGTAAAATATGGACGGTTTTATTCAGCCCCATGCTTTCCTGTTTGCCATATAAGGGCTTTTTCGAAAGCAATATTGTTCATCCACGAAGAGTAGATATTATGGCTATTGATATGTTTCTGAAGGTCGAGGGTGTTACGGGCGAATCTAAAGATTCTAACCACACCGGCTGGACTGATATTACCTCCTTCTCCTGGGGCGCTTCCCAGCCGGGTAATATGAGCGTTGGCGGTGGCGGCGGTGCCGGTAAAGTTAACTTTAACGACCTGCACGTTAACGCGCTGATCGACAAATCCACTACAGCAGTCCTGAAACACTGCGCAAGCGGTAAGCACCTGACCAAAGTTGAACTGTCCGTCTGCAAAGCGGGTGGCCAGCAGGTTGAATACACCCGCATCACCCTGGAAGACGTCCTGGTGACCTCTGTTCAGTACACCGGTGCAGACAACGGCGACACCGTTGGCGTGACCTACGCATTCCAGGCTGCGAAAGTGAAACAGCAGTACTGGGAGCAGACCACTGCCGGTGGTAAAGGTGCTGAAAGCAGCGCTGGCTGGAACATTAAAGAGAACAAAGAAGCGTAATTGTTCATCCATGACCGGGGAACCTCCCCGGTCATGATGATTGATTTCTAATATGCTGCAGGTTAAT
>NZ_JASEWO010000134.1:0-13400 GCF_030024295.1 Pantoea sp. Pa-EAmG | reverse complement strand
CATCACGTTTTCAGCGAAAAATGGATGCGTAATTTCCGCGCTTTTCTCAGCGAATGCTGGAGATGATTTCACCTGGCTATTTAGCGCCAACACCGTCAATGTCGATTGCCCAATTGACGCCGGATAGCCGCAAAGGGAATATCAGCAACGGTTTTCTGGTGCCGCGTGGCACCATGATGGAGAGCCAGAGCCTGAAGAAATCGGGCGTCACTTGTAGCTATACCACGGCGCATGACGTGATGTTGCATCCGTTACGCATCAGCGATGTGACGCTCGGCGGCGTACCCGGTGACATTCCGCTGGGTGAGCTGAAATTGAGCGCTCTGGGTGCAGCCAGCGCATTACGCATCAGAATTGAGTGTGAAGGCGTTTCCTCCCTAAGCCAACTGACAATCGATGAACTGATGCTTTACCTCAGCGGCCCGGATATTCAGGCGCTAAGGTTGCTGGAACTGTTGATGCAGCATCGTGTGGGCATCGTGCTGCAATCGGTGGAGCCACAGCCGCAGCGTCAGGTACTGGCCGATAACGCGCTGCAACAACAAGGTTTTGCGCCGGAGCAGGCATTGTTACCGGACGATTTGCGCAACTTCGATGGCTACCGTCTGTTGCAGGAATATTTTGCTTTTCCGGCAAGGTTTCAGTTTATCAGCCTGCATCAACTGGCGGCGCTATTGTGCCGTTGCGAACATGCCACAGCCTTCGACATCATTATTCTGCTGGATAAGGCCGATGCCGAACTCGAGAGTGTGGTGGATCGCAGCCATCTGGCGCTGCATTGTACGCCGGTGATTAACCTGTTCCCGAAAATGGCAGAGCGACTAAAAGTCAGCGATAGCCAACATGAATATCACCTGGTGGTGGATAATATACGCCCGCTGGATTACGAAGTGCATTCGGTGCAACGCTTGTTTGCCAGCGTACAAGGGCAGCGCGAGGAACAGGTATTCCGACCCTTCTGGAGCACCTTCAGCGCGGATAATGGTGACTACGGCGCCTATTTTTCCCTGCGTCGTGAACAGCGCACGCTGTCTGAGCATGCGCAACGCTATGGCACTCGCACCGGCTATATTGGCTCTGAAGTGTTTCTCTCGCTGGTGGATGAACACCACACACCGTGGCGCGATGATATGCGCCATCTCTCCGCTGAGGTCATGTGTACCAGCCGTGATTTACCGCTGATGCTGCTGCAACAGGAACACGGCCAGTTTGTGATGCCGGATTCAATCCCGGTGAGTCAGCTGACATTGTGCAAAGGGCCAACGCCACCGCGTCCGGCGCTGGCAGAAGGCTTATCCTCCTGGCGGCTGATAAGCCATCTGCAAATGAACTATCTGAGCCTGATGGACAGCGCTGACGGAGAAGGGGCAGCCGCCTTGCGCCAGTTGTTAAGTCTGTACGCCAATCTGGCGGAAGCGCCAGTGGCGCGCCAGATTGAGGGCATTCGCCATTGCCAACTGAGTGCGGTACATCGGCGAGTGCCGGAACCGGGGCCCGTCGTGTTTGCACGTGGGGTCAGTATTGCGCTGGAAGTGGATGAGCAGGTGTTCTCCGGAGCCAGTCCATGGCTGTTTGGCAGCGTGCTGGAACGGGTCTTCTCGCGATTGGTGGCGCTCAACAGTTTCACCGAACTGACGCTGAGCAGCCAGCAACGTGGCGAAGTGGGTTACTGGCCGCCGCGTATGGGCAAGAAGGCGCTGCTATGAGTGAGGTTGCACAGATTATCCATCTATCGCGCGCCAGCCGTCTGCCGGACGATTTCTGGCCAGCGGTGATGGCGACTCCCTGGCGCTATGACCTGTTCCAACTGTTGCGTCGGTTAAATGCGCAAAGTGGTCAGCGTTATGCGCTGGGGCGTGCACCCCTGCCAAAGTTCGAAAGCCTGCGCATCGGCCAGATGCCCTCCCTGACCTTCGCCCCGGCGACGCTCGCCTCGGTGCGCGAGCGCAAGGAAGAGGGGCGTCATGATGTCTCCATCTACAGCTTTGGCCTGTTTGGCCCTAACGGGCCGCTACCTACGCACTTGACTGAATATGTTCGCGAGCGTATCGACCATCATCAGGATCACAGTCTGGCGGCTTTTGCTGACCTGTTTCATCACCGGGCCACTTTACTGTTTTACCGCGCCTGGGCGGATGCGCAGCCGACCGCTTCTCTCGATCGCGGCGATGATAAACGTTTTCAGGATTATCTCGCCTGTCTGGCCGGGATTGGTTTTCCGGCTCAGCAACAGGCCAGCTCGCTCAGCCTGCATGCGCGCCTGATGTTGGTGGGGCATCTCAGTCGCCACGGACATGATGCGGAAGGTCTGGTGCGCATTTTGCGCCTTTATTTTGGTATCCCGGTGCGGCTTGAGCAAAACCAACCGCAGTGGCTGACGCTGGATAGCCGCGATCAGGCACGCCTGGCCGCCGGGCGGCACATGCCACGCCTCGGTGAGTCGGCTTTTCTCGGGGTGGCGGTGCGCGATGTGCAGCACCGTTTTCGCCTGCGTTTGGGACCACTCACCGCCGCGCAATATGCCCACTTCTTACCCGATGCGCCAGGGGCATGTGAAGTGCGCGACTGGGTGCAGCACTACATCGGTATTGAAATGCAGTGGGATCTTAGCCTGATCCTTGCCGCGAATGAGGTCGAGGGTACGGCCCTGGGCGGCAGCGCCCGACTCGGTTACACCAGTTGGCTGGGACAACCAGCACAGCCTGTCGATCGTGAAGATTTTGTTTTTGAAGTTGAGGCAGCCTCACGCTAGCCCATCGCCTTTTCCTGTCACATAGCCTGCTTCTTCTATTATAGAGATTCGATATGTCAGAAATCAGCCGTGCCGTGTTATTCGGCAAACTGGATACGCTGTTATTTACCTCGCTGGAAAGCGCCACCGCCTTTTGTAAGCTGCGTGGCAATCCCTATGTCGAGTTGGTGCACTGGTTGCATCAACTGATGCAGCAACAGGACGGGGACTTACAGCAGATAATCAGTCATTTTTCACTGGATGAAAACGCGCTGACGCGGGATATCGTGGCGGCGCTTGACCGTCTGCCACGTGGTGCGAGTGCCGTATCCGATCTTGCCGAGCACATCGACAGTGCCGTGGAGCGCGCCTGGGTCTATGCCTCGCTCAAATACGGAGCCAGCCGCATTCGTGGCGGTCATCTGTTGATCGGTCTGCTTAAAACCTACAGCCTCGCCAGTGTGCTGAAAGGTATTTCAGCGCAGTTTGCGCGTATTAACGTCGATGCTCTGCTGGATCAGTTCGATGCTTTACTGAGCCAGAGCAAAGAGGCGCAGCAGGCGCTGTCCCAACCGGATGTTGCTGCAGCCCCGGCAGCCGCCGGCAGCAGCACGCTGGCGCAGTACGCCCAGGATCTTACTGCGCGAGCACGTGAGGGCCGTATCGATCCGGTCTCCGGTCGCGATGAAGAGATTCGTCAGATGGTGGATATCCTGATGCGCCGTCGCCAGAACAACCCGCTGCTGACCGGCGAAGCCGGTGTCGGCAAGACGGCGGTGGTGGAAGGGCTGGCACTGCGCATTGCTGCGGGTGATGTGCCTGCGCCATTACGCGATGTACAACTCTGGCTGCTGGATATCGGCATGTTGCAGGCCGGTGCGGGGATGAAGGGGGAGTTTGAAGCGCGTCTGCAAGCGTTGATCAACGAAGTGCAGTCGAGCGCGACCCCGATTGTGCTGTTTGTGGATGAGATTCACACCCTGGTCGGCGCGGGTGGACAGCAAGGCACGGGTGATGCCGCTAATCTGCTTAAACCGGCACTGGCGCGCGGACAGCTGCGCACCATCGGCGCCACTACCTGGGCCGAATATAAAAAATATATCGAGAAGGACCCGGCACTGACGCGTCGC
Organism: Pantoea sp. Pa-EAmG; assembly: GCF_030024295.1. NCBI lineage: Bacteria > Pseudomonadati > Pseudomonadota > Gammaproteobacteria > Enterobacterales > Erwiniaceae > Pantoea > Pantoea sp. Pa-EAmG. The sequence goes on along the minus strand of NZ_JASEWO010000134.1, from coordinate 9,539 downwards.
TTCCAGACCGTGCAGGTGCAGGAGCCGGATGAAGCCAAAGCCATCCAGATGCTACGCAGTACGGTTAGTGCGCTGGAGAAACATCATCAGGTGCTACTGCTGGATGAAGCGGTCAGTGCAGCGGTCAAGCTGTCGCACCGCTACATCCCGGCGCGGCAGTTACCGGATAAAGCAGTGGCGCTGCTGGATACTGCCTGCGCACGGGTCGCCGTCAGTCAGGGGGCACAGCCTCCGGAGCTGGAAGATTGTTTGCATCGTCTGGCGGCACTCGACATTGAAGCGGAAATCGCTGGGCGCGAGGCGAAAGTCGGGCTCGGTGCCCCTGAGCGCCAGCAGGAAATTGCCCGGCAGCAGGCATCACTCAGCGCTACGCGAGAGGCATTGACCGCGCGCTGGCAGCAGGAACGAACGCTAGTGGATCAACTTATTGCGTTGCGTGCACGTTGTGTCACTGAAGATGAAACTGCGCTGCGCAGTGAGCTGGATGCCACCCGGCAGCAGTTGCATGAATTGCAGGGTGAAGCACCGCTGCTGTTTGCCGCCGTGGATGCCAGCGTGGTGGCGGCCGTAGTGGCAGACTGGACCGGCATCCCCTTAGGACGCATGGTAAAAAACGAGATCGATGCGGTGCTGAACCTGGCGGAAACCCTGAACCAAAGAGTCATCGGCCAGCGCCATGGGCTGGATCTGATTGCGAAACGTGTGCGCACCTCACGCGCCCGTCTGGATAACCCCAACAAACCGGTCGGCGTGTTTATGTTGTGTGGCCCGTCTGGTGTGGGGAAAACCGAAACCGCGCTGGCGCTGGCCGAATCGCTGTATGGCGGCGAGCAGAACATCATCACCATCAATATGAGTGAATTCCAGGAAGCACACACCGTTTCCACCTTGAAAGGCGCGCCTCCGGGCTATGTCGGTTACGGCGAAGGGGGTGTGCTGACCGAGGCGGTTCGCCGTCGGCCTTATAGTGTGGTGCTGTTGGATGAAATCGAGAAAGCACATCCGGATGTGCATGAACTGTTCTTCCAGGTGTTCGACAAAGGCTGGATGGAAGATGGTGAAGGACGCCATATCGATTTTCGTAACACCATCATCATCCTGACCTCCAATGTGGGCACACAGCTGATTAGCGCATTGTGTGCCGATCCGGAACTGTTACCGGAACCTGACGCGCTCAGCAATGCACTGCGCAAGCCGCTGCTGGAGGTGTTCCCGCCCGCGCTGCTTGGACGCCTGCTGGTGGTGCCGTACTACCCGCTCAGCGATGCGATGCTGGCACAGATCGTCCGATTGCAACTGGCGCGCATTGTGCGCCGTCTGCAGGAGAACCACGGAATCTCAGCGGAAATTGAAGATAGCGTCGTCAGCCAGATCGTGCAGCGCTGCACCGAAGTGGAGTCCGGCGGACGGATGGTCGATGCCATTCTCACCAATACCCTGTTGCCGCAAATGAGCCAGATACTGCTCAGCGCCCACGCCCGCGATGAACGTTACCGTCGGGTGCTGGTGCGTTGTGAACAGGGTGAGTTTGTTTGCCAGTTTGATGTCTAAAGCCGTTCGTTATCAGAGAGTTTTCGTCTATGTCGGAACACGATAATCACCTCAATGTACCCAATGCCTTGCCGCTGGGTTATCGGATTAATGAGTTTGAGATAAAAGAAGTCATCGGTGGTGGCGGCTTTGGCATTGTCTATCGCGCCTGGGATCATCAGCTGGAGCGTGATATCGCCATCAAAGAGTTTATGCCGGCCTCGTTGGCGGTGCGTAGCGATGGGTTGAATCTGGTGTTGCGCAGTGAGCGGTTCAGCAAAACCTTCCACGCCGGTCTGAACAGTTTTATCCAGGAAGCGCGCTTGTTGGCACGTTTTAATCATCCCAACCTGTTACACGTGCTGCGCTTCTGGGTACAGAATGACACCGCCTATATGGGGACGGCGTTTTACAGTGGTTCCACGTTGTCCAATCTGCGTGCGCGCAATCCACAGCAGATCGACGAAGCCTGGATTCGTCGTCTGTTGCCCCCCCTGCTCGGGGCGATAAAAACCATTCATGATGCTGGCTATCTGCACCGCGATATTTCGCTCGATAACATCCAGATCCTGAGCAATAGCGAACCCGTACTGCTCGATTTTGGTTCCGCACGTAAAACCATCGGTAACCTGTCTGATGAAAGCGAGACCATGTTGCGTCCTGGTTTTGCGCCGATCGAGCAGTATAGCGACAACGATGAAAGCGAGCAGGGTGCCTGGACTGATATCTATGCGCTAGGGGCAGTACTGCACATGTTAATCACCGGTGCGCCGCCGCCGGTTAGCGTGGTGCGCAGCATCGAAGATAATTACCAGCCACTGGTGCAAAGTCGCCCTGCTGGCTATTCCACGGCGCTGCTGAATGCGGTCGACCAGGCACTGGCGTTGAAAGCCGAGGATCGCCCACAAAACATCGATGCGTTTGCGGAACTGATGGCGCTGCCCGAGCACGAATCTGAACCCTTGCTCGCGGCGAAAATCAGTGGGCCTGGCACCATGCTGGTGCCGATCGAAGAGGTGGAAGCCGAGGCTCCGTTATCGCCAGCGAAACGTTTTCTGCAACACCGCTTTGCGCTGCCAGGTTTGGTGGCGGCGGGTGTGCTGGTCGGGCTGGGCGTGGGGGTATTGATGGCCGGAGGCGGTGATGACGTGCCCGTGCAGGCGCAAAACACCACGGTGGCTCAACCCGCTACACCGCCCCCGGTGGTGGCAGAGAAACCGGTGGCCAAGGCCGAAGTCCAGACCGCACAGGCTAAAGTGGAACCCGCGCCGCCCCCGGTACCAGTGGCACAGGTTTACATCCGTCTGCAACCGGGCGAACACGTGCAGGTCAACGGCAAGCAGCAGGCCGTGGTGCCTGCGGCGAATGGTTTTGGCGCGCTGCAACTGGCACCGGGCAACTACACCTTCTCTATCAGCAGCCATAACGGCGCTCGTGAACAGACACTCACCATCAGTGCGGAAGGTGTCTGGCTGCTCGATCCTCACAGTTAATTATTTTCCGGGATTTACTTATGTTCTCACGCATCACCGTCCAGCTACCCACGGAGGGCCTGCTGTTCTGGAAACTCAGCGGGCGTGAAGCCCTGTCGGAATCATTCACCCTCCAGGCGGAGTTGTTGGCGACCGATGCGCGCATCGATCGCCATGCTCTGCTGGGCAAGTCGGTGACTTTTACGCTGCCGACACAGAATCTACTCACGCCACGTTACTTCAACGGCAAAATCACCCGCGTGGCCGTGCGCAGTGAGGAGCTGAATGGATCGCGCTATGCAGTTCATGCCCTGACCGTTGAACCCGACGTGTGGCCAATGAAACGTGATCGTAACCTGCGTATTTTCCAGAGCCAGACCGTGCCGCAAATCGTGCAGACGTTGCTGAAAGAGTACAACGTCAACGTCGAATCAAAACTCGCCAGTAGCTACCGGGTATGGGAATACTGCGTGCAGTATCAGGAGAGCAGCTTCGATTTCATCAGCCGCCTGATGGAACTGGAGGGGATCTACTACTGGTTTCGCCACGAATCCGATAAGCATACGCTGGTTCTGTGCGATGCAGCCGACCAGCATCAGGCGTTCAGCGGCTATGCCACCATTCCCTACCACGTAGCCCCTTCCGGTGGCAGCATAACGGAAGAGGGGATCAGCCAGTGGTCACTGGCCGAGAGCGTGACGCCGGGAATGTACAGCACGGATGACTATGATTTCCGTAAACCCAATGCCTGGATGCTTCAGGCGCGGCAGAACCCGGTTGCGCCCACGCCGGGTTCGGTGGATGTCTATGACTGGCCGGGTCATTTTGTTGACCACAGCCACGGCGAGTTTTACACCCGCATCCGCCAGGAAGTGTGGGAAGTGGAGCATCACAGCGTCAGTGGCACAGGTACGGCGAGCGGCATTGCGCCTGGTTACACCTTTGGGCTGCTCGATGCACCGCATTTCAGCGATAACGGCACTTATCTCACCACCAGTGCCGAATATAAATTCGAAGAAAACAGCTATGCCAGCGGTGATATTACCTCCTCGCACAATATCACCTTTACCGTGCTGCCGACCGCGATCACTTTCCGTGCGCCGCCCCGCACGCCATGGCCAAAAACCCACGGTCCACAGACGGCGAAAGTAGTGGGCCCCAAGGGAGAGTCGATCTGGACCGACCGTTATGGCCGGGTCAAGGTGAAGTTTCACTGGGACCGGCTGGCAAAGGGCGATGATACCAGTTCGTGCTGGGTGCGTGTTTCCAGCGCCTGGGCGGGCCAGGGATTTGGCGGCGTGCAGATTCCGCGTGTCGGCGACGAAGTGGTGGTGGACTTTATCAATGGTGATCCGGACCGTCCGCTGATCATTGGTCGCGTGTACAACGAGGCAAGTATGCCACCCTGGGCGCTGCCTGCAGCGGCGACGCAGATGGGTTTTCTGAGCCGGTCGAAAGATGGCACGTCAGACACCGCCAATGCTCTGCGCTTCGAGGATAAGTCCGGGCAGGAGCAGTTGTGGATCCAGGCGCAGAAGAACATGGATACCAACGTTAAAAACGACGAAACCCACAGCGTGGGGGGGTCGCGTACCGTCAGTGTCACTCAGGACTACAACGGCACAGTGTCGGGCAGCCACACCGAGGCGACGCAACTGGCCCATTCCCAATTGGTGGGCGGTGGTTTTATTCAGCGTGTGCAGGGGGCGATTGTGCAGGCTTCCGACAGCGGCATTCGTCTGGTGGCGGGCCAGTCGGTGCTGGAATTAGGCGCTAACGGCCAGGTCACGTTGCAGTGCGTGAATTTTAATATCGATGCTTCCGGCACCGGGCAGATCAACACCGGCGGTACGCTGGATCTGAACCTGAAACAACCCGGAGCATTACCCGCAGTGGAACCAACTCCAGCGCAAATCCAGGACGCCGTTAAAGCGGCATTTGATCAAGGAAAAGATAAAGCATGAAAACCGTTCCTTTTGCCCTCTCAGAAGGCGTACTTAACCTGCCCGCCGCAGTCCAGGACCACAGCATCAATGTGCTGAAATTCGCCGATGCGACGTTGGTTATTACCCGTGCCTGGGATGTCCCGGCAGGAGATGAGGAGAAATACCTCAGCCAGCAACTGGGCAAAATTAAACGCAATATGAAAAAGGTGGTAATGGGTGAGATCGCCGACAGCGATATCGCCGGTATGCCTGCCCGCGAGGTGGCGCTGCGCTTCGAAAATCAACATGTGATGGTGTATGAAAAACTCGCCGTGGCACGGGTGGATGACCACTTGCTGGCGTTTACCCTTAGCCGCATGCAGCCGTTTGATGCAGATGGCGATGCCTTCTGGGCCGCGATCAAAGCGGGTTTGCAACCGGGAGGCTGAGGATGACAGATTATCTCGCGGCGCGCATTGGCGATCCGCTGGTACACAGTTCGGCGCTGGCGGATTTTGTCGGCGGCCTGGTGGAAGGAGCGATTGTCGCAGGCATCATGATCGCCGCCGGCACCGGCGTTGGGGCGCTGCTGGGTGGCGTGGCCATTGCTACGCTGGTGTTCAGTGGAGGGCTGGAGAAGATCGGCAACGCGGCGGCATCGCTGGTCGACAGCCTGATCGACCCCGGACCGCCGGATGCGTTTATTGTCAGCGGGTCCGGCAACGTCCATATCAAAGGGAAGCTGGCGGCGCGCGCGGCGGGCAGCGTGTCACGTGATTACCTCAACGCGCCCGCGGCGGCTGACAATGGCATCGACTGGGCGGCGGTTGGCATGCTGGCACTGACCGGTGTGGCGGCGGCGATGAAGACCGCGCTTAACCCTGGTGCCGCGCTGATGGCGGTAGCCGAGCGCGCCAGCCATCTCTCAGTAGATGATGTAAAGGAGTGGGGCAAGAACGTCTGGACCAGCCTGATGCAGCCGGTGGTGGAGAGCGCCAGTCCGTATGCAACGCCACTGCCGCTCGATACCGTGGCCTGTACTAAAGGTCATATGGTCACCAGCAGCAATTTTATTGCGCAGGGCTCGAAAAAGGTGCTGATCAACAATCAGCCTGCCGCACGTAACGGCCACAAAAGTACCTGTGAAGCGGAGATCAAACTGAGCGAAAACCCGCGCGTACGCATCGGTGGCGATACCATCACGGTGCGCGATATCCACAGCGGTAAAAACATCTGGGCATACATGGCCGGTAACCTGATTGGCGGGGCGCTGGTAGGTATTCTGCCGGAGCTCTACCGCTTCGGCTTCAGCCGCCTGATTTTACGCGGGCTGGCAAAAGATATCGTTTGCCCCATCGGCGGGAATATCGTGATGGAAGGCGCTGTCCAGACGCTACACCCGGTGAATATTGCCACCGGGGCGAAAATTCTGGCACGGGAAGAGGATCTCGATTTTGTGTTGCCGGACCGCATGCCGCTTTACTGGCAGCGCATCTACCACAGCCGCAATCTGGCGACCGGGATGCTCGGTACTGGCTGGATGCTGCCGTTCGAGGTGCGCCTCTGGCGCCTGCCGGACAATCAACTGATCTACCAGGACATGACTGGCCGTGAGCTGGGCATGGGGGAAGTGCATGCGGGCGATGTGATTGATTTCAAGGGCGAGGGGCTGAAGCTGTTTTGCAGCCCGAACGGCGCGATGGTGATGCAAACCAGTGAAGGTGAGCATCAGCTGTTTGAGCCGGATCCCACGCGACCGGGGGAATGGCGCATCCACCGTATTTATGACCGCCATGAAAACGTACAGCATTTCAGCTGGAACGATGAGGGCAGGCTGCTACGTATCTCCAGCGATAACGATGCGCTGGATGTGGAACTGGAATATGACACCCATTACGGGCGTCTGAGCGCGGTTTACCAGATAGCGGCAGGATCCCGGCATCTGCTGGTTACCTATGATTATAACGACCAGGGGCAACTCACGACGGTGACGGACGCCGACGCTGTCGTCACGCGTCGTTATGGCTGGGATCAGGCGAGCGATAAGCTGGCGTGGCACAGCTATTCCACTGGACTGAAGGTCCAGTATCAGTGGCGGCCCGCACTCAACTCACGGCACTGGCGTGTCGATGCTTATCAGGTCTGTGACGAACAGGGTGACGTGCTGGAGAGCTGGCGCATTGAAACGGATGAGCAGCAGCGGGTGGCGCGTGTCAGTAATGATGAAGGCGTCAGCAGCGAGCACCACTGGGATGCATTGAGCCGCATCACCGCCTGGACCGATGCACACGGCGGACACTGGACATATACCTGGAGCGGCGACAGCGAACAGTTGCTGGCGATGACGCAGCCGGGGGGCGCACGCTGGGAATACGCCTGGGATGAACGCGGCAATCAGACGATGGAGCGTGACCCGCTGGATCGCACCCGCATCACCACCTGGCATCCGCTGTACGCGTTGCCCCTCAAAGAGGTGCTGCCAGATGGCGCACAGTGGCAGTATGACTATAACCTGGCGGGTGATGTCGTCGCACTGACCGATCCCACGGGCGGCGTGACCCGTTTCGAATGGAATGAGCAGGGGGATCTGACGCGGCGTATCGATGCACTGGAAAACAGCCATCAATTCTGGTGGGACATGCGCGGACAGCTGATCCGTGAAGAGGACTGCTCCGGCTACCAAAGTCAGCGCCAGTACGACGCCTGCGGAAAACTGCTCAGCACCACTGATGCACTGGGTAACACCGACCGCTACCAGTGGAGTGCAGCGGGACGACTGCAGACCTGGGTGCGCGCCGACGGGCGGGAAACGCTGTTTAAGTACAACAAAGCCGGGTTGGTGTGCGGTCAGAACATCGACGGCATGCTGGAGCGCAGGGTGACGCTTAATGCACGCGGTCAGGTCACCGAGGCGATTGACCCTGCCGGACAGGTGACGCGCTATGACTTCAGCCGCGCCGGGCGGCTGGTGTCGCTCACCAACGGCAACCGGCAGCAGTGGCATTTTGCGTACACGCCAGCCGGGCTGCTGACGCAGCAGCAGGATTACGCCGGACGTCAAACCGAATACCAGTACAACGGCATGCAGCAGGTGGAGAGCGTGATCCGTCACCCGGTGCAGGACAGCCCGCTGGCACCGCAGGTGGTGAATTACGACTACGACGTGCTGGGCAGGATGACGGTGCGCGAAACGGCACAGCACCGGACCGAGTATCGCTACCACGCCATGAGTACGGAGATCCACCGCTTCCCCTACGCTGCATGGCGGCAGGCCATGATCAGCGAGTGTGAACCGGCAGAGGCGGAAGTGATCGTTTTTCAGCGTGATGAGCTGGGCAGGCTGGTCAGCGAGCAGAACCACTCGGGCACTTATCAGCATCAGTATGATGCGCTGGGCAACCTGAGTGCCTCCGTCTACCCTGACGGACGTGAAATGCAGTTCCTGCGCTACGGAACCGGCCATCTGCTGGAGATGCAGCTGACGCTCGGCGGGCGTACGCATGCGCTGGCGGGCTACCGGCGTGACCGTCTGCATCGCGAAACTCACCGTACGCAGGGCGAGCTGGAGCTGGAGACGCAGTACGACATTGCCGGGCGCATGACCCGGCGACGCAGCGTGGATAATTTGCGGCAGCGTCTGGTGTCTGAACGGCGCTACCAGTGGGACCGTGCCGATCAGATTATTCGCCAGATTGTCACAGATGGCGCCCCGTCCAGCCCGTCAGAAAAATACAGCCAGTCACTGTGGGGCTACGATGCGGCAGGCAGAATGACGCGCAGCATTCAGCCGGACGGCGAGGAACGTTTCTGGTATGACGCGGCGGATAACCGCACCGGCGAAGATCTGCACCCGGTGTGGAATAATCTGCTGAAGCGTCTCGAGGGTATCCGCTGGGAATACGACGGTTTTGGTCGTATGACGGAACGGCACGACACCCGGCGCGGTATTGTGCAGCGCTTTCATTACGACGATGAACACCGCATACGTGAGGTGCTTATAGAGGGTGATGCCGACTACACCCGCGCGCAGTATCAGTATGATGCGCTGGGGCGCCGCACCGGCAAGCAGGTCTGGCGGCGTCATGCTGTGAAGCCGGAATGCACGCACTACTCGTGGTCCGGCATGCAGATGGTGGGTGAGCACAGCGACAGCAAACCCGATGCCGCAGTGCAGTATGTCTATGCAGAAAACAGCTACGAACCGATAGCGCGCGTCGACAGCAGTCAGCAGCACGCGGAGGTGTACTGGTATCACTCGGAGATGAATGGCCTGCCGGACAGAGTGACGGACAAGCGGGGTGACACCGTCTGGCAGGGGGCGTTTACCGCCTGGGGCCGCACGAAGCGGGAAAGTAGTGGAGTTGACTGGAAAGTGCCGCAGAACCTGCGGTTTCAGGGACAGTACCTTGACCGTGAAACCGGTCTGCACTATAACACTTTCCGGTACTATGACCCGTGCGGTGGGCGGTATACGCAGCTGGATCCGATAGGGTTGATGGGTGGGTTGAACCTGTATGGGTATGTGCCGGATCCGCTGGGCTGGGTGGATCCGCTGGGGTTGAGTCCCTGCAAGCCAACAAAAGTATTGCCTGATGCAGAACAAGGAATTTAT
>NZ_JASEWO010000133.1:0-13410 GCF_030024295.1 Pantoea sp. Pa-EAmG | reverse complement strand
TGAACCAAGGGTTCAAGGGTTACAGCCTGCGGCGGCATCTCGGAGATCTCCTCTTAGTTCCACCCTGTTATTCCCGGTGTGATAATGTGGCTATCAACAGCCTTATCAGCCGGGGACATCATGCCAGCACCTTCTCTTCTCGACCGTCAGGATATTCGTCAGCATGTGCGCCATCTGCGCCGCAATCTTACGCCTGAGCAACAGGTTGAGGCCGCCGATCTGCTGGCTGAACATGCCATCAATTTTGCCCCGCTGGCCAGCGCACAACGCATCGCGCTGTTTCTTTCCGTCGATGGCGAAATCAATACCCGACCGCTGATTGCCAAACTGTGGCAGCAAAAGAAGCAGGTCTTTCTGCCGGTGCTGCACCCGTTTGCGCCTGGTCACCTGCTTTTTTTGCGCTACACGCCAGAAACCCCGTTGCGGCCTAACAAGCTGCGCATCCCTGAGCCACCGCTGGATATTACGCAGCTGGCGACACTCGATCAGCTGGATGTGATGCTGGTACCGCTGGTGGCATTTGACGCGCAGGGACAACGCTTAGGCATGGGCGGGGGTTTTTACGATCGCACGCTACAGCATTGGCAGCAGCATGGTTTTTTACCGCTGGGTATTGCGCACGACTGCCAGCGCGTCGATGCGCTGCCGGTGGCGGCCTGGGATGTGCCATTGCCGGCGATTCTCACGCCGTCAAAGCTGTGGCAGTGGGAAACGCTGGCGAGATAAAGACAGGGCGCCCAGCGGCGCCCTGCACTGTCAGTACAGCAGACGGGCGCGAATGGTGCCTGGAATCGCCTTCATCAGCTGCAGCGCTTTCTCGGCCACATCTTCTTCGGCATCAATATCGATAACCACATAACCCATCACTGGCGAGGTTTGCAGATACTGAGCGGCAATGTTGATGCCCTGCTCGGCAAAGATCTGGTTGATGGCGGTCAGCACGCCCGGGCGGTTTTCATGGATGTGCAGCAGGCGGCTGGCGCTGGCAGCGTGCATCGGCAGCGAGACTTCCGGAAAGTTAACTGCAGAGAGCGTCGAGCCGTTGTCAGAGTACTTGGCCAGCTTGCCAGACACTTCCAGACCGATGTTCTCCTGCGCTTCCTGCGTTGATCCGCCGATGTGCGGCGTCAGGATCACGTTGTCGAATTCGCACAGCGGCGAGTTGAACGGATCGCTGTTGGTTGCAGGTTCAACCGGGAAGACGTCGATGGCGGCACCGGCGAGGTGTTTGCTGGCCAGCGCATTACACAGCGCCGGGATGTCGATCACGGTACCGCGCGCGGCGTTGATCAGCAGCGCACCAGGCTTCATCAGCGCCAGCTCTTCGCTGCCAATCATGTTCTGCGTGGACGGCGTTTCCGGCACGTGCAGGCTGACCACATCACTCATGTTTAGCAGGTCAGAGAGATGGCGCACCTGGGTGGCATTGCCCAGCGGCAGCTTGTTTTCGATATCGTAGAAAAATACGTGCATGCCGAGGCTTTCCGCCAGCACGCCGAGCTGCATCCCGATATGGCCGTAGCCAATGATCCCCAGCTTCTTACCACGCGCTTCGTACGAGCCGGTGGCGATTTTATTCCAGATACCGCGGTGGGCTTTGGCGTTGGCTTCCGGAATGCCGCGCAGCATCAGCAGCATTTCGCCGATCACCAGTTCCGCGACCGAACGGGTATTGGAGAACGGGGCGTTGAACACCGGCACGCCGCGTTTCGCTGCCGCGCTGAGGTCAACCTGGTTAGTACCAATACAGAAGCAGCCAACCGCCACCAGCTTTTCAGCTGCCGCGAAGATCTCTTCAGTCAGTTGGGTACGGGAACGGATACCAATGAAGTGGGCATCGCGGATGGAGGACTTCAGCGTCTCAGCATCCAGAGCGCCTTTGTGGAACTCGATGTTGGTGTAACCTGCGGCGCGCAGATTATCCAGCGCACTCTGGTGAACGCCTTCCACCAGCAGGAACTTAATCTTGTCTTTTTCCAGTGATACCTTTGCCATTTCCCGACCCTATTCAGAATTCAACGAGGACTACCATAAGGTAGCCTTCTGTCAAAATATCAAAATTTTCCGGCGCGGCAATACAAACGATTGCCTGCACGCCAGCACGCGCCCACGTGCAGACAACACAAATCCACACAAAATCGTGAGATGACGAGAGCGCAAAGTACGAACCTGCTGTTGATGAATCATTTGTGACATAAGTCACCAAATTTCACTGCAGCAAGAAAAGATGTTTTGCGAATGGAAATAACCGGCGCTGGCGGCGCGCCGGTGAGATCAATTGGTGATGGTTTTCACGCCGTCCGGCGTGCCAATCAGCGCAATATCCGCTCCGCGTGCGGCAAACAGCCCCACGGTGACGACGCCCGGCAGCGCATTGATGGTTTTTTCCAGCGCAATCGGGTCAAGGATGCGCAGATTATGTACGTCGAGAATAATGTTGCCGTTATCCGTAACCACGTGCTGACGATACTCCGGCAGGCCGCCCAGCTTCACCAGCTCCCGCGCCACATAAGCGCGCGCCATCGGAATCACCTCCACCGGAAGCGGGAAGTTGCCCAGCACATCGACCTGTTTGGACGCATCCGCGATGCAGATAAATTTCTGCGCCACCGCCGCGACAATTTTCTCGCGCGTCAGCGCTGCGCCGCCGCCCTTGATCATCTGCATCTGTGGATTGATCTCATCAGCCCCGTCGACATACACCGACAGCGCATCCACGTTGTTGAGATCGAACACCGGAATGCCCAGCGATTTGAGCTTTTCGGTTGAGGCTTCCGAACTGGAAACCGCGCCCTCGATCTGATCCCTGATCGTCCCAAGCGCGTCAATAAAGTGCGCCGCCGTTGAACCGGTGCCTACGCCAACAATGGTGCCTGGCTGCACATACTGCAGCGCTGCCCAACCTACCGCTTTTTTCAGTTCATCCTGGGTCATGGTATGTTTAAAACCTGTGCGACATCGAAGTGCGCGTAGTATAAAACAAGGCGTCGTAAAAATGCGCGGCTGTTAACGCATCGATTTAAGCCTTTGGAAGCCAGCCCGCAAAAAAGCGCCGCAGCACAATATGACAGTTTTGTGGCATAGTACTTTCCATCCTGAACGAGAGAGAACAACAATGAAACGCCCGGATTATCGAACGCTTCAGGCGCTGGATGCTGTGATTCGCGAACGCGGCTTTGAGCGTGCCGCCCAGAAGCTGTGCATCACGCAGTCTGCGGTGTCGCAGCGCATTAAACAGCTGGAAAATTTATTTGGTCAGCCACTGCTGGTGCGTACCGTGCCGCCGCGACCGACCGAGCAGGGACAAAAATTGCTGGCGCTGCTGCATCAGGTGGAGCTGCTGGAAGAGGAGTGGCTGGGCGATGATAACGGTGGCACCACGCCGCTGCTGCTGTCGCTGGCGGTGAACGCCGACAGTCTTGCGACCTGGCTGCTGCCGGCGCTGAAAGATGTGCTGGCCGACTCGCCGGTGCGCCTGAATCTGCAGGTGGAAGATGAAACCCGTACGCAGGAGCGTTTACGGCGCGGTGAAGTGGTCGGCGCGGTGAGTATCCAGCCGCAGCCGTTGCCAAGTTGCCTGGTGGATCAGCTGGGTGCGCTGGACTATCTGTTCTGCGCCTCGCCGGAGTTTGCCGCGCGCTATTTCCCCAATGGCGTGACGCGCTCGGCGCTGCTGAAAGCCCCGGCGGTGGCGTTTGATCACCTCGACGACATGCATCAGGCCTTTTTGCAGCAGAACTTTGATTTATCGCCGGGCAGCGTGCCGTGCCACATCGTGAACTCATCAGAGGCTTTTGTGCAGCTGGCGCGACAGGGATCGGTGTGCTGTATGATTCCGCACCTGCAGATTGAGCGCGAGCTGGCGCAGGGAGAGCTGGTTGATTTGACGCCGGGTCTGTATCAGCGCCGGATGCTGTACTGGCACCGTTTCGCGCCGGAAAGTCGCCTGATGCGCAGCGTGACCGATGCGCTGATTGCCCACGGCCACCGCGTATTGCGCCAGGATGAAGTTGCGGCTTAGCGCCGTTCAGATTAGCGCACAACAGTCGTAGCGGCGCGATTCATCGCGCGTTTTAACAGCGGTTCTGCTGCTGGAGAGCGCGATGAATCGCGCCGCTACAATTTTACAGGCTAACTTACTGCGCCGTATTCGGTTTGATTTCGAATACCACATCCACCTGATCGTCAAAATGGATGCTCTGCTGCTCGTAGGTCTGCTGCGCGGTGGTGTCCGCTGCGGCACCGGCCGCTTTGTACATGCGCGCCATCGGCATCGGCTGGTAGTTAGCCACGTGATAGCGAATGCTGTACACCGAGCCCAGTTTGGCATTGAAGCCTTCCGCCAGGGCGCTCGCCTGCTGTGTGGCATTGGCAATCGCCGCTTTACGCGCCTGATCTTTGTAGCTGTCTGCGTTAGCCACGCCCAGCTCAACAGAACGAATCTCATTCAGGCCCGACTTCAGCGCGCCGTCCAGCAGCTCATTCAGCTTGTCCAGCTGGCGCAGCGTCACTTCCACCTGACGCACCGCACGGTAGCCTTTCAGCACCGATTTACCCTCTTTGGTGTAGTCATACTCCGGCTGGGTGCTGAGATTAGCCGCATCAATATCTTTCTTCTCGATGCCGTTCTTTTGCAGGAAATCAAAATATTGCGCCACGCGGTCGTCAGCCTGTTTTTTTGCATCCGCCGCGTCTTTCGACGAAACATTCACCACGATGGAGAGCGTCGCCATATCCGGACGGGCATCCACGCTGGCCTGTCCTGATGTCACCACGTGCGGTCCGTTCGGCACTTCTCCCGCCTGGACCAGACCGGACAGTGCGCCCGTGCTCATTACGGCGGCCAGCGCCAGTGCTTTCAGTTTCACGAAAGTCCTCCTTGAAGGGTTCAATTTGCAGGTCGCCACTATGGCGAAACCCAAAACACATTACTATGCGTGATGGTCTGAGTTTGAAATTAGCAAAAAGTTCGGCTTTGCTCAGGTTTAACGTATCCGCGATCGCAAATTTATCGCTACAGATTCGCTGAAAAGCGCCGCCTGCGTTTCTATTAAAGAAACACTTCTGCCCCTCGGGAGAGTTGTATTATGACAGAACAGCCACTTAGCCAAAGCGCGGTCAGCGTGCGAGCCGGACGCACACGCTTTATGATGCTGGCCCTGGTGTTTATCAACATCATCATTAACTACATGGATCGCACCAACCTGTCGGTGGCCGCCACGCAGATGGCCGGTGAACTGCGCTTCACGCCGCTGGAGATGGGGCTGATCTTCTCGGCGTTCGGCTGGATCTATGCGGCGCTGCAGATTCCCGGTGGATTCCTGATCGATCGTCTCGGCGCGCGGCTGGTATACGGCGCGGGGCTGTTTGCCTGGTCGCTAATCACCGCGCTGCACGCTTTTGCCAGCAGCTTTAGCGCGCTGTTCGGTCTGCGCCTCGGCGTGGGTGCCTTCGAGGCGCCAGTGATGCCGGCTAACAATCGGGTGATTTCCAGCTGGTTCCCCGAGCAGGAGCGCGCCAGTGCAATTGGCATCTACTCGTCCGCACAGTTTGTTGGCCTCGCCTGTATGACGCCGCTGCTGTTTCATGTGCAGGCTGCGTTTGGCTGGCGCGGGCTGTTTCTGATTACCGGCGTGGCGGGCATGATTTGGGCGCTGGTGTGGTATCTGCTGTATCGCGAGCCGCACCAGCATAAAGGCGTATCAGAGGCTGAACTTAACTATCTGCGTGACAACGGCGCACTGCTGGAAAATCGTCAGGACAGCCAGCCGCCGCGCGCACGCTGGGCCGATCTGGCGCAGATGTTTCGCAGCCGCAAGCTGGTCGGCATCTATATTGGCCAGTTCACCATCTCCGCCACCTTCTGGTTTTTCCTCACCTGGTTTCCTACCTATCTGGTGGAGTATCGCCACATGGACTTTATCAAGAGCGGCTATGTGGCGTCGCTGCCCTACTTCGCGGCGTTTTGTGGTGTGCTGCTGGCTGGCTTTGCCTCTGATCGCATGATCCGGCGCGGCGTGTCAGCCAGCGTGGCGCGCAAGCTGCCGGTGATCCTCGGCCTGTTCCTGACGCTGTTCATTCTGGGTGCCAACTACACCGAAGATTCACGGCTGATCATTCTGTTTATGTCGCTGGCGTTTTTTGGTAATGGCCTGGCGACCATCACCTGGGTGTTTGTTACCGCGCTGGCGCCGCGCCATCTGATCGGTCTGGCCGGCGGCGTGTTTAACTTTACCGGCGCGCTGTCATCCATCGTGGTGCCGATCGCCATCGGTGCTTTGATTGACGGCAGCAACTTCGCGCCGGCGCTGGCCTTTATCGCCGTGCTGGCCGCTATTGGCATCTGCAGCTATCTGTTTGTAGTAGGAAAAATTGACCATGTCAGCGCGCGCTGATGAGCCGTTTCGCCAGCGCGTGCAGCTGTTGCAGACGCTGCGCCAGCTGGGCTTCATCGGCCTGCCAGATTTTGGCGAAGGCCAGCGCCGCACGGTTGTTATTGATCGGCTGCGCCATACTGATTTCGCCGTCCTCGCGATGCCACACCAGATAATCCCCGGTGCGTTTGCGCGCCAGCAGCGGCGCAATCTGCGCCCACTGTTCGTCACTGAAGCGTGGCCGCAGCACCTCGTCACTCTCCGCCGCCAGCAGCGCGACGCCAATCACCGACTGCCACGCGGGCAGCATGCGGAATCCGGCCAGCGCCTGGCTGGTACTGGTGCGCTCGCCGGGCTCCGAGTGCCAGATGTAGATGACCTGATCCTCCCACAGTACACCAAGCGCCACCACGATATCGCGCGGCGCGTGCGCCTCCAGCTGCGGCAGTGCCGAAGCAAACAGCGACGATCCACGAATGGCCTGCGCCGCCAGCGCATGAATGCCCGGGCCCGGCAGATAGCGCCGGTGTTCATCCTGAATCGTCAGGCCGATGGACGCCATGGTCATCAGCAGACGGTTTACCCGCGTGCTGTTCATCCCCATCTGGCGCGCCAGTTCACGGCCGCCGACCGCTTTGTCACTGGAGACCAGATATTGCAGGCAGCGAATTCCGTCAATCAGGCTCTGGTTGGGTTGCGAAGACATAAATCACCTTGTGACGGTAAAAATTCAATCTTAGCAGCCTTCAGGCGGGAGTAACCTCATGATGCAAACTTTCTCTTCTCAGGCCACGCGTGCCTTTCCATTGCAGTCATTACACGCCGATGTGCTGGTCGCCGGTGGCGGTCTGGCGGGCGTGTGCGCCGCGCTGGCTGCGGCACGCGCGGGCCAGCAGGTGGTGCTGATTCAGGATCGCCCGGTCCCCGGCGGCAACGCCTCCAGCGAAGTACGGCTGTGGGCCAACGGCGCGACGTCGCATATGGGTAATAACAACCGCTGGGCGCGTGAAGGCGGCATCATGGGCGAGATCATGGAGGAAAACCTGTGGCGCAACAAAGAGGGCAACCCGGTGCTGTTTGACATGGTGCTGCTGGACATCGTGCAGGCGCAGCCGCGCCTGACGCTGCTGCTCAATACCGTAGTCAGCGACATCGAAAAATCCGCACAGCGCCTGCAGGCGGTTCAGGCTTTCAACGCCATCAATCAGACCCGCTATCGCGTGACGGCCGACCAGTTTATTGATGCCAGCGGCGACGGCGTGCTCGGCTATCTGGCCGGGGCAGCGCACCGTGTGGGCGCAGAATCACCGCAGGAGTTTGGCGAAAAAATGGCGCCGGGCGAGCAGTTTGGTCACAAGCTCGGCCACTCAATTTATTTTTATACCAAACGCAGCGCGCAGCCGGTGCGCTTTGTACCGCCCTCCTTTGCGCTGAAAGAGATCACCGCCATTCCGCGCTATAAACGCCTGAGCTCCGATCTCAACGGCTGCGATCTGTGGTGGCTTGAGTGGGGCGGCCGGCTGGATACCGTGCATGAAAGCGAAACCATCAAGTGGGAGCTGTGGAAGATTGTCTGGGGCGTGTGGGATTACATCAAAAACTCCGGCGAGTTTGCCGATGCCGACACGCTGACCATTGAATGGGTTGGGCTGATTCCCGGCAAGCGCGAGAGCCGACGCTTTCTCGGCGATACTCTGCTGTGTCAGCAGGATATCATCGCGCAGCGCGACCACTACGATGCGGTGGCCTACGGCGGCTGGTCGATTGACCTGCATCCGGCCGACGGCGTGTACAGCGCTCACGATGGCTGCCGCCAGTTCCACAGCAAAGGCACTTACACCATTCCGTTTCGGGCGCTGTACAGCCAGTCGCTGGATAATCTGCTGCTGACCGGTCGGCTTATCTCTGCCACGCACGTTGCCTTTGGCAGCGCGCGCGTGATGTGCACCTGTGGCGTGCTGGGCGAAGTGGTGGGCCGCGCGGCGGCGCTGTGTCAGCAGCACAACCAGACACCGCGTCAGCTGGCGCAGCCGGAGCATATTGGTCAGCTGCAGCAACAGCTGCTGCGCCACGGCGCGTTCATTCCGCGTCAGCAGCTGGCGCATCCGGCCGGTGCCGCTCAGGTCAGCGCCAGCAGCACCTTCGCGCTGCACGCCCTGCCGGCGGATGGCGGCTGGCACGCCCTGACCTCACGCTGCGCCCTGCTGCTGCCGCTTAAAGCCGGGGAACGCCTGCCCGCGCTGACGGTGCGGCTGCGGGCGTCATCCGCGCAGACGCTGCAGGTTTCACTGCTGACCAGCGACAATCCGGCCAACACCTGCGGCGATCGGCTGCTGGCCACGCACAGCCTGCAGATTGACGCTGAAGAGGCGCATTCGCTGCCGTTTGACTACCGTGCGGAGTGCGATCGCTACCTGTTTATCGCCTTTGAAGAAAATCCGGCGGTTGAAGTGGCGCTCACCCGCCAGCGCCTGCCGGGCATTATGATGGTATTTAACAGTCTCAATCCGCGCGTCGCGAAACGCACCCGGCAGATAAACGACGGCGATTACGGCGTGGATGAGTTTGATTTCTGGCTACCGCGCCGCGCGCCCAATCAGATCCTGATCGCGTTTAGTCTGACAACACCGCTGCGGCTGTGGCACTGCGACTATTTGCTCAACGGTAAACTGCGGCCGGAAAGCCACACCAACGGCTGGCTGCCGGCGGCGGACGATCGCCAGCCGTGGGTGTGCTGGCAGTGGCCGGACGCGCAGCGCGCCAGCCAGATTACGTTGCTGTTCGATAACGATTTCGATCATGCGATGGAAACGGTGCAGATGGGCCATGCGCAGGCGGTGACGCCGCACTGTACCACCCATTATCGCCTGTGGCTGGATGACAGGCTGCTGGCCGAGGTCAGCGATAATCATCACTCGCTGTGCCATCATGCGCTGCCCCCGGATACCGCGTTCCGCCAGATTCGGCTGGAGCTGCTGGCCAGCGCAGGCGCCCTGCCCGCGCTTTACGGCCTGCATGTGCATCACCAGCCGGCGATGCCCTGACGCGCCAGCTGCACGGCGATAAACCACATCACGCCGCCCACCAGCAGATTAATGATGCGCTGCGCGCGCACGGTGCGCAGGCGCGGCGACAGCCAGGCGGCCAGCAGCGCCAGACCGAAAAACCACAGCAGCGAGGCGCTGGCGGTGCCGAAAGCGAACCAGCGGCGCGCCTCCGCCGACGGCAGCTGACTGCCGAGGCTGCCGAGCACCACGAAGGTGTCGAGATAGACATGCGGATTGAGCCAGGTCACCGCCAGCATAGTGGCGACAATGCGCCAGCGCCCCTGCTTCAGCGCCGCCTCTGACGCCAGCGTGACATCGCCCTGCCAGGCACTGCGCAGCGCGCCCCAGCCGTACCACAGCAGAAACGCCACGCCAGCCCAGGTGATCAGCATCAGCAGAACCGGCGACTGCTGCAACAGCGCGCTGCCGCCAAATATTCCGCCACAGATCAGCGCAATGTCGCTCAGTGTGCACAACGACGCGGTCATCAAATGGTAGTGGCGCTTAATGCCCTGGTTCAATACGAAGGCGTTCTGCGGGCCTAACGGCAGGATCAGCGCAGCACCAAGGGCAAGCCCTTGTAAGTAAACAGATAACACAGAGGAGTTCCTGAAAAAGTGGTGTTGCTGTGCAGTATAGTGAGGAGGGGATATTAGCAGAAATGGAAAGAATTAATCGGTCATTAGCGTAGCTGATAAAACAAGGGCACCCGCAGGTGCCCAGATAACTTACTCGCTGCGCGCAGGCTGCTGCGCCTCGCTCTGCACCTGATGCAGGTGCACGTCCATCTGCGGATAAGGAATACCGATACCGTGCGCATCCAGCGTGCGCTTGAAGTTCTTCATCAGATCCCAGTAGACGTTCTGCAGATCACCGCTTTTGCTCCAGCAGCGCACCACAAAGTTCAGCGACGAGGCCGCCAGTTCGTTCAGGCCAATCTGGATACCCATATCTTTCAGCACGCGCTCGTCCGCTTCCACCACGTCACGCAGCAGTGCGATCACCTGATCGACATCCGCATCGTAGGCGACGCCAATAATGAACTCGTTGCGACGCATCGGCTCGCGCGAGAAGTTGACGATGTTGCCGGCGATGATTTTGCCGTTTGGCACTACCACAATTTTGCCGTCAGCGGTTTTCAGCGTGGTCGAGAAGATCTGTACATTCTGTACGGTCCCCATCACGCCACCGAGATCGACGAACTCACCGGTGCGGAATGGACGGAAGGTCACCAGCAGTACGCCTGCCGCCAGGTTGGAGAGCGATCCCTGCAGTGCCAGACCGACGGCCAGACCGGCAGCACCGAGCACGGCAATCACCGAGGCGGTCTGCACACCGACGCGGCCCAGCGCGGCAATAATCGTGAAGGCAATGATACCGTAGCGCACCAGCGCCGAGAGGAAATCAGCCACGGTGGCATCAATATGACGCGCGACCAGCAGGCGATTGACGCCGTTCGATACCACGCGCGCGATAATCATCCCGACAATAATGATGGCGATAGCCGCCACGATGTTCACCGCATAGCTGAGGATCAGCGCCTGGTTGCGCACCAGCCAGCCACCTGCATTGTTAATGCCGTCAACGACGTTAAGATCTTCCATTTGTTAGCCCTGTTGTTGAGTTTCCCGCAGGAAAGTACAAAAACTGCCAGATTCAATCCGACACTCCCGAGTACAAGGGTAAACAATAATGGGGCGAAGCGCCAAAAATGTGCTGTATAAACCGGGATTTCCAGACGGGACGCATAAAAAAAGGCCCTTTCGGGCCTTTTTTGTACGGTAAGCAAAAATTACAGTACGTCGACAGCGTTAAGCTCTTTGAAAGCCTGCTCTAAGCGCACAACCATGGAAGATTGTGCCGCACGCAGCCAGACGCGTGGGTCGTAGTATTTTTTGTTCGGGCTGTCAGCGCCGTTCGGGTTGCCAAGCTGACCCTGCAGGTACGCTTCGTTGGTTTTGTAGTACTGCAGGATGCCGTCCCAGGTTGCCCACTGGGTATCGGTATCGATGTTCATCTTGATCACGCCGTAGCTGATAGACTCTTCGATTTCTGCAGCAGAAGAACCGGAACCGCCGTGGAACACGAAGTCCAGCGCGTTGTGCGGCAGGCCGTGTTTTTCTGAAACGTATTTCTGCGAATCACGCAGAATGGTTGGGGTCAGTTTCACGTTGCCTGGCTTGTACACGCCGTGCACGTTACCGAATGAAGCGGCGATGGTGAAACGCGGGCTGATTTTGCTCAGCTCGGTGTAAGCGTAATCAACGTCTTCTGGCTGGGTGTACAGTGCAGAAGCGTCCATGTGGCTGTTGTCCACGCCGTCTTCTTCACCGCCAGTGCAACCCAGTTCGATTTCCAGGGTCATGTCCATTTTGGCCATGCGCGCCAGGTATTTGGAGCAGATTTCGATGTTTTCGTGCAGTGACTCTTCAGACAGGTCAATCATGTGAGAAGAGAACAGTGGCTTACCGGTTTTCTTGAAGTGCTCTTCACCGGCATCCAGCAGACCGTCGATCCACGGCAGCAGTTTCTTGGCGCAGTGGTCGGTGTGCAGAATCACTGGCACGCCGTACTGTTCAGCCATCAGATGCACATGGTGCGCACCGGCGATAGCGCCGAAGATTGCCGCGCCCTGTGGCTTATCGGTTTTGAAACCTTTACCGGCGATGAAGGCAGCACCACCATTGGAGAACTGAACGATGACCGGCGCTTTAACTTTGGCCGCAGCTTCCAGTACCGCGTTGATGGAGTCCGTGCCGACGCAGTTAACTGCAGGCAGAGCGAATTTGTTTTCTTTCGCTACTTGGAAAACTTTCTGAACGTCATCACCAGTGACAACGCCGGGTTTTACGAAATCAAAAATTTTAGACATGGTTGTGTCCTGTTTCGTTTATCGTCCACTCCCCAATGGGAATGCGATCTGTTCGCCCACAGCGGGCAAGCCTTCAGACAGCGCCGAAGCGCTGCCCCCAAAAATTACTGCTTCGCGCGCTCTTCCAGCATGGCAACTGCCGGCAGTTTTTTGCCTTCCACGAACTCGAGGAACGCACCGCCACCGGTAGAGATGTAGGAGATTTTGTCCTCGATACCGAACAGGTCGATAGCCGCCAGGGTATCACCGCCGCCGGCAACAGAGAACGCGTCGCTGTCTGCGATAGCGTTGGCAACGATTTCGGTGCCCTTACGGAAGTTCGGGAACTCAAACACGCCAACCGGACCGTTCCACAGAATGGTTTTTGCCTCTTTCAGCAGTTTCGCCATGTTCTGTGCGGTTTCGTCACCGAAGTCCATAATTTCTTCGTTATCCGCTACTTCGGAAACCTTTTTCACGGTTGCCGGGGCAGTTTCGGAGAATTCCGTGCCGACGCGTGAATCGGTCGGTACCGGAATGCCGTACTGGTCGCGCAGGCCTTTAGCGGCCTCAACGAAGTCTGGCTCATACAGCGATTTGCCGACGTTGTTGTCGATCGCCACGAAGGTGTTAGCGATACCGCCACCGACAATCACGGTATCAGCGATTTTCACCAGCGACTGCAGCACGTCGAATTTGGTCGACACTTTAGAACCACCCACCACGGCGACCAGCGGACGCTGTGGATTGCTCATCACTTTGCCCAGCGCTTCCAGTTCGGCAGACAGCAGCGGACCGGCGCAGGCGATAGGAGCGAATTTGCCCACGCCGTGAGTGGATGCCTGCGCGCGGTGCGCGGTGCCGAATGCATCCATGACGAACACGTCACACAGCGCGGCATATTTCTTCGACAGGGTTTCGTCGTCTTTTTTCTCGCCTTTGTTGAAGCGAACGTTTTCCAGCACCACCAGTTCACCCGCGCCCACTTCAACGCCGTCGAGGTAGTCTTTCGCCAGGGTCACGTTAGTGCCGTTCAGTTTGTCTTTCAGGTAGTTAACAACCGGCAGGAGCGAGAACTCTTCGTTGTATTCACCTTCGGTCGGACGACCCAGGTGAGAGGTAACCATCACTTTCGCGC
>NZ_JASEWO010000342.1:0-1477 GCF_030024295.1 Pantoea sp. Pa-EAmG | reverse complement strand
ACGGCGAGCAGACCCATGAGATCCTGCAGATGGCGCATAGCGCACTGTGCACGGTACCGCACCGTGGCGGCATGTCTGCTGAGGGCGTGGGCGATGGCGCAGGTGTCAACGTCGACCTTTCTCTGAACTTCTTCCGTAAAGTCACCGGCCAACCGCTGGAAGCCGGTCGCTTTGGCGTCGGTAACTTCTTCGTGCCAAAAGATGCCGAGCTTCGCGCGAACGCTGAGCGTCTGGTGGAAGAAACCCTCGCTGCCCATAACTTCCCTGTGCTGATGAAGCGTGATATGCCGCTGGACGGCAGCGTGACGCGTCCAGCCGCTCTGCAATTCCAGCTGCCGATTGTGCAGTGGATCTTTGCGGCTCCGCAGGAAGTCACCGAACAACTCGAGTTCGAGCGCCACATCTATCGTGCGCTGCTGGACATCGAAGCGCGTGCCTTTACTGAAAGCGAATTTGGCGGTCTCTATCCGCTGTCGCTCTCTTCACGCACTCAGGTATTTAAAGCACGCCTGAACTCTAATGAAGTGATTCCGTACTTCAAAGATTTGACCGATGCCGATCATCAGGTGCGCGGGCTGTTCTTCCATACCCGCTTCTCGACCAACACCGATCCGCACACCACCATGGCACAGCCGTTCCGTCTGATGGCGCACAATGGTGAATTGAACACCGACCGTAAGAACCGTATCGCTGAAGCGGCGCTGATGCTGGCGCGCGGCAAGAAAATTGTGCGCCCGAAAGGCCAGTCCGACAGCTCGCGTCTGGACCAAAGCATTCATAGCCGTTTGATGGAAGATAACCTCGACCTGATCAACGCCGTCGTCTCAATGATGCCACCAGCGTGGGAAAACGACACCTCACTGTCAAATGAAGTGCGCGCCATGC
The DNA here is from genome assembly GCF_030024295.1 of Pantoea sp. Pa-EAmG. Taxonomy (NCBI): domain Bacteria; kingdom Pseudomonadati; phylum Pseudomonadota; class Gammaproteobacteria; order Enterobacterales; family Erwiniaceae; genus Pantoea; species Pantoea sp. Pa-EAmG. The sequence continues at coordinate 592 of NZ_JASEWO010000342.1, read as the reverse complement.
TGGAGTACTTCTCTCTGTATGAAGAGAAGAACGATGGCCCGGCAGCGTTGATCTTCGGTAATGGCGAAGTGATCGGGGCACGCCTTGACCGCCTGGGTCTGCGCCCATTGCGTTCTGTCGAAACCGCTGAATACATCGGTGCGATGTCAGAAGCGGGTCAGATTGCCTTCCCACCGGAAAGCGTACTGCGTCGTGGCCGTATCGAAGCGGGCGGCATGCTCTATTACGATCACAAAGAAAAACGCTCTTACACCACGGTGGAAGCGCTGGAAAAACTGGCAGCAGAGAAAGATTACCTTTCACTGTTGAGCGCAGCACGCGTTGACCTGCACGATCTGCCGGAAATTCAGGCAGAACAGCTCGGCTCACCGCTGCGCTATCGTGGTGACCTCAAAACCTATCAGCGTTTTGTGGCGTACTACTACAACCAGGAAAGCTTCAAATTCATGATGGACCCGATGCTGCAAACCGGCGCTGAGAAGATCTCGGCGATGGGTTACGGCAACGCCATCAATGGCCTGTCCGACCACGAAGGCGGCATGGCGCACTACTTCTCACAACGCTTTGCTCAGGTCACCAACCCGCCGCTGGA
>NZ_JASEWO010000132.1:0-13453 GCF_030024295.1 Pantoea sp. Pa-EAmG | reverse complement strand
GTGGTGGCTGATCCAGGGCTACGGCATCATGGGTGCCGCCTGGAGCGTCTTCATCACGGAGTTACTGTCCCTGACCGTAATGAATTACTTCTTCAAAAACGGCGTCATCCAAAAAATTCAGGTTTCCTCACTCAACTACAAAACCTACAAATGAGGTCAGATATGATCAGGTTGAAAGACGAACTCAGAAGAAGCGTACAGTATTTCATCAAAAAGATGCCCTGGGCTTACCAGGATCGCATCTACTACTTTCACAAATTCCGTAAGCTGCCGAACCTGCGTCAGCCGAAGGTGTTCAACGAGAAAGTGCTGTATCGCAAATTCGTCTACGGCGACTACCAGTGCTATGGCCGCCTGTCGGACAAGTTTTCGGTGCGTGAGTACATTGCCGAAAAGGTGGGCAGTGAGTATCTGATTCCGCTGGTTTATGAGACCAGCGATCCGCACTCACTGCATACGCTGCCGAGCTGGAAGAACACGGTTATCAAGCCGAATCACGGCTCCAACATGGTTGAGATCCTGCTGGAAGAACCGGATGCGCTGAAAAAACAGCAGATTATCAGCGACTGCCAGCGCTGGCTGAAGACCGACTTCGCCAACGAGGCGCGCGAGATTCACTATCGCTATATTAAGCCGCGTATTCTGGTGGAGAAGTACATCGGCGATGGCAAAACCGCGCCGATCGATTACAAGTTTCACATGTTCAACAAGCGCGACGGCAATTTTGAATATGTGCTGCAGGTGATCTACAACCGCTGTAATCCGCTGCTGTCGATGAACTTTTACGTCAACAATCTTAACGAGGCGTATCACAAAATCCGTGATACCGGGCTGGATGTGTCACCGCTGCTGCCACAGCTGCAGCACGCGCTGGCGCTGAGTAAAACGCTGGCCAGCGACTTCGATTATGTGCGTGTGGACTGGTATATCGATGGCGAACAGATCTACTTCGGTGAGCTGACGTTCACGCCAGGCGCCGGGCTGGTCACCGGGTTGGATCGGGGGCTTAATCAGATGATGGGTGATATGTGGATTCAGGATCGTCGCGATACGCAGAGATCGGACGTCACGGTGCCGGAAGTGCCACTTCCAGCCGTATTGAAGAAAATTTGAAATCACACAGCAAAATAAAAAACCCCGCTTAGCGGGGTTTTTTATGCGCCGCGTTTACGGCATTGGCCAGTCGGCTGGTGTCTGGCTCATCACCTGAATAAACGCTTCTTTGGTGATGGACATAAAGTTATGCACGTTTTCCATGCTCAGCGTAATGCCGAGCAGACCGGTAACGAACCAGCATGACATCGCTACGCCCACGCCGCCGCACATCAGCGCCATCACGTGGTGGCTGTTCTGACGCAATTTAATTTTCATGGTGCTGGCGAAGAACATCATTACCGCGCTGAGCAGTTCCCAACGCATGACGATCAGACTGGTAGTGAACGTAGCCATCGGCGAAAAACCTCTTGAGATCAGTAATATCCCTGACATTCATCGGACATCACTGGCGGCAGACAAGGGAGGTCAGGGAAGCCCTTCTGTCGTCTTAATACAGCTTGAATCTGTGACTTGGGTCACATTATATCACTGGATTTGAAAATTTGAACAAAATTTAGACCTGGTATGGCAGGCCAAGAAAGGGCTGGAGGAAGGTGAGGAGGAGGGGAAAGGCGCGCCCGCGTGGGGCGCACTGACTTCAGCGTACCGGGCAGCACTCGCCGGTGGTGCGCTGGGCAAAGCTGTTCATGCCTTCGCTGCAGTCAAAGTTGACCAGACGCGGACGCTGCACCATCGCCTGGCGACGCATGCTGTGACGATAAGCGGTAGGGGTTTGCGAGAACTGACGGCGGAACACGCGCGAAAACGTCTGCTGCGAGTCGTAGCCGTACTGCATCGCAATGTCGAATACCGGACGCTGCGTCTGACGCAAGGCTTCGGCGGCCAGCGTGAGACGGCGTTCACGAATATAACCACCCAGCGTTTGTTTCGTAACCGTACGGAACATACGCTGCAGGTGCCATTTCGAGTAACCCGATTTTGCCGCCACTTCATCAATCGACAATGTTTTATCCAGATTCTGATCGATCCAGTTAGTCAGTGAATGGATGATTTCCTGTTGCATCATAGCCTGTTCCTTCTGCAAGGTTATCGCCTGGTTTGAAATTCGCTGTTTTGCTGGGGTGCGAGTATAATTCCTCAAGTTAACTTGAGGTAAAGGCCCTAAATGAAAAAAGAACGCAATTACCCGAAACCGGTGCTGACGCCGGGCGAAGTGGCGAAACGCAGCGGCGTGGCGGTATCGGCACTGCACTTTTATGAAAGCAAAGGCTTGATCAGCAGCACGCGCAATGGCGGTAATCAGCGCCGCTACAGCCGTGATGTGCTGCGCCGCGTGGCGATCATCAAAATTGCGCAGCGCATCGGGATTCCGCTGGCGACGGTCAGCGACAGCCTGATGCACGTGCCAGCGAATAAGCGCATGTCGACGCAGGAGTGGGACGCGCTGACGCAGCACTGGCGCGAAGAACTGGATAAACGCATCGAAACCCTGACGCGTCTGCGCAACGATCTTGACGGCTGCATTGGTTGCGGCTGCCTGTCGATGCGCGACTGCCCGCTGCGCAATCCGGGTGACCGTCTGGGGCAGCAGGGCTCCGGAGCGGTCCTGCTCGATCCGCAACAGGACGAGCCGCAGCGTTAATCCGCTATACTAGATGCCAACCCTTAGCAGCAAGGAATCGCGCATGATTACCGTTCACCATCTGGAAAACTCCCGTTCTCATCGGGTGCTGTGGCTGCTGGAAGAGCTGGCGGTGCCGTATCAAATCAAACGCTATCAGCGGGAAAATACCCTGCTGGCGCCGGACGAATTAAAGAAAGTGCATCCGCTGGGTAAATCGCCGGTGATTACCGATGGCAATCGGGTGATCGCCGAATCGGGCGCCATCCTCGAATATCTGCAGCTGAAATACGACAGCGAGCATCTGCTAGCGCTGCATGAGGAAGAGGAGCAAATTCAGGCGCGCTACTGGCTGCACTATGCTGAAGGTTCGCTGATGCCGATGCTGGTGATGAAGCTGGTGTTTGCGCAACTGGGCAAAAAGCCGGTGCCATGGCTGCTGCGCCCGGCCGGCGTGGCGCTGAGTAAAGGCATTCAGAAAGCGTGGCTGAACAAGCAGCTGGCGCTCCACGGGCGCGTGATTGAGCAGCATCTGAGCCAGCAGCGCTTTTTTGCCGGTTCACGCTTCAGCATTGCCGATGTGCAGATGAGTTTTCCGCTGCTGGCGTTGCAGATGCGCGGCGCGCTGGGTGAGATGCCCGCCACGGCGCGCTGGCTGGAGAATATGCAGCAGCGCGCCGCGTGGCAGCGCGCGCTGGAGCAGGGCGGCCCGATTCAGTTCAATAACGGCTGAGGCGCAGCGGTAACGCAACGAAACAGGACGCCGCGACGCGCTGTCGCGGCACCGCAGCAAACCATCTGAAATGCCAGCCTTTTTCCTCCATGATTTCCTGCTCCCGCTAGCGTAACGCCAGCCATAATGGCGCCAGAGCTGCGCATTATCCTGCCTGCCAGGTGATTAGCAGTTGAAAACGCCACCCCAAACGCCAGATAATCGTTTGCCTTTTTTCCGCGTCACCCCTTTTTGACCTGGAATACGCGGCCACGTAATCGTTTGCCTGCTTTTCTCTCTGAGACATCTTCACCAGGATGATGCGCAAACGCGAGCCGCGCGGTGACCTATATCTTAAAAAACACAGAGGAATAACTATGTCTGGCGAATCACGCCCGGCCAGGGGAAAACTGGACGCCTGGTTCCACATTTCAGCACGCGGCAGCAGCGTGCGGCAGGAAGTGCTGGCTGGCCTCACCACCTTTTTAGCGATGGTCTATTCGGTCATCGTGGTGCCTGGCATGCTCGGTAAAGCGGGCTTCTCACCGACGGCGGTGTTTGTCGCTACCTGTCTGGTGGCCAGCTTTGGCTCCCTCATCATGGGACTGTGGGCCAACCTGCCGATGGCGATTGGCTGTGCCATCTCCCTGACCGCCTTCACCGCGTTCAGCCTGGTTCTGGGCCAGCACATTAGCGTGCCGGTGGCGCTGGGCGCGGTCTTCCTGATGGGGCTGCTGTTCACGCTGATTTCCGTGACCGGCATTCGCGCGTGGATTCTGCGTAACCTGCCGATGGGCGTGGCGCACGGCACGGGCGTCGGTATCGGCCTGTTTCTGCTGCTGATTGCCGCCGATGGCATCGGTCTGGTGGTAAAAAACCCGGCGGCAGGCCTGCCGGTGGCGCTTGGTCACTTCACCTCTTTCCCGGTGATCATGGCGCTGATCGGGCTGGCGGCGATTTTTGGTCTGGAAAAACGGCGGGTACCGGGCGGCATTCTGCTGACCATCATTGCGATTTCGCTGCTTGGGCTGATTTTCGACCCGGCGGTAAAGTGGCAGGGGCTGTTTGCCATGCCGAGCCTGCGTGATGCCAGCGGCCAGTCGGCGATGTTTAGCCTGGATATCATGGGCGCGCTGCAGCCGGTGGTGTTACCGAGCGTGCTGGCGCTGGTGATGACCGCGGTGTTTGACGCCACCGGTACCATTCGTGCGGTGGCCGGGCAGGCGAACCTGCTGGATAAAGAGGGCCAGATTATCAATGGCGGTCGCGCGCTGACCACTGACTCTATCAGCAGCCTGTTTGCCGGACTGGTGGGTGCCTCGCCCGCCGCAGTGTATATCGAGTCCGCTGCGGGTACTGCCGCCGGCGGTAAAACCGGCCTGACGGCGATTGTCGTGGGTCTGTTGTTCCTGCTGATTCTGTTTATGTCGCCGCTGGCTTATCTGGTTCCAGCCTATGCCACCGCACCCGCGCTGATGTATGTCGGCCTGCTGATGCTGAGCAACGTGGCCAAAATCGACTTCAATGATTTCGTCGATGCGATGTCTGGCCTGCTGACGGCGGTATTCATCGTACTGACCTGCAACATCGTCACCGGCATCATGCTCGGCTTTGCCGCGCTGGTGATTGGCCGCCTGTTTGCCGGCGAGTGGCGCAAGCTCAACGCTGGCACGGTGGTGATTGCTGTGGCGCTGGTGGCGTTCTACGCGGGCGGCTGGGCTATCTGACCGCAATCCGGGCGTCAGTCCGGATTATTCTCTTTATCGCACACGCCGCACATCGGGTAGCCCCGCCGGGCGGCGTTTTGTTTTACACTTTCCGACGCAACATCGCTTCGATTAATATGATTCGCCTAAGGAAAGCATGGAAATCTTCTTTACTATTCTCATCATGACGCTGGTGGTGTCACTCTCCGGCGTGGCGGCGCGCATATTGCCGTTCCAAATTCCCCTGCCGTTGGTGCAGATTGCCGCTGGTGCATTGCTGGCCGTGCCGAGCTTTGGCCTGCATGTCGATTTTGACCCCGAACTGTTCCTCGTGCTGTTTATTCCGCCGCTGCTGTTTGCCGATGGCTGGAAAACGCCGATCAACGAGTTTCTGCATCACGGCCGTGAAATTATCGGCCTGGCGCTGGTGCTGGTGCTGATTACCGTGGTCGGTATCGGCTACCTGATTTACTGGCTGGTGCCGGGCATTCCGCTGATTCCGGCGTTCGCGCTGGCGGCGGTGCTGTCACCGACCGATGCGGTGGCGCTCTCCGGCATCGTCGGCGAAGGGCGCATCCCGAAAAAGATCATGTCGATTGTCCAGGGCGAGGCGCTGATGAATGACGCGTCGGGCCTGGTGTCACTCAAGTTTGCCGTCGCGGTGGCGATGGGCACCATGGTGTTCACCTGGGGCGGCGCCAGCGTCGAATTCCTTAAAGTGGCGATTGGCGGCCTGGTGGCCGGTGTCGCAGTTTGCTGGCTGTACGGTCGTTCGCTGCGCCTGCTCAGCCGCTGGAGCGGTGACGATCCGGCAACGCAAACCGTACTGCTGCTGCTGCTGCCGTTCGCCTCTTATCTGATTGCTGAACACCTCGGCGTCTCCGGCATTCTGGCGGCGGTCGCGGCCGGTATGACCATCACCCGTTCCGGCATCATCCGTCAGGCACCGCTGGCAATGCGCCTGCGCGCCAACAGCGTATGGCAGATGCTGGAGTTTGTGTTCAACGGCATGGTGTTCCTGATGCTGGGCCTGCAGCTGCCGGACATTCTCTCCACCTCGATTGCTCAGGCGAACGCCGATCCTAACGTCGAGCTGTGGATGCTGTTCGCTGACGTCGGACTGGTCTATGCGGCGCTGATGATCGTGCGCTTCGGCTGGCTGTGGATCATGAAGCGCACCAGCCTGCGCCTGCTGAAGAAGAAGCCGCTGGAGTTTTCCAGCTACTCGCTGCGTGAACTGCTGATCGCCTCTTTTGCCGGCGTGCGCGGTGCTATCACGCTGGCCGGTGTGCTGTCGATTCCGCTGTTCCTCAGCAACGGCGAACCTTTTCCGGCGCGCTACGAACTGGTGTTTATCGCCACCGGCGTGATTCTGTTCTCGCTGTTTGTCGGCGTGATTCTGCTGCCGATTCTGCTGCGCGGCATGGAGAGCCACGACAAAGTGGGACACCGTCGCGAAATCCAGAGCGCGCGTGCTGCGATGGCCGGCGTGGCGATCGAGAGCCTGCACAAAATGGAGCAGCGGCTGGAAAACGACGCTGAAGAGAACATCGATCCTGAGCTGCTGAAAGAGGTCAGCCTGCGGGTGATTGGTAATCTGCGTCGTCGCGTCGATGGCAAAGATGATATGGAGCAGGCGCTGTTTGCGGAAAATCTGGAGCGCCGTTTCCGTCTGACCGCGCTGCGCGCCGAACGTGCCGAGGTTTATCATCTGCGCGCCACCCAGCAGATCTCCAACGAGACCATGCAGCGCCTGCTACGCGATCTCGACCTGCTGGAAGCGTTGCTGATAGAAAAAGAGGAATAGCCGCCGCGTTTTGCTGCTCTCCGATCCCGCGGCCGCCTGACCTACAGGGCGGCCGCTTTGTTACAGCGATAGCCGTGGCGCGTTATCCGGCCAGTGTTCGCGGCAGCAGGCAATCCACGCCTGCGCGCTGCGCGACAGATAACTGCCTTCGCGCCAGATTAGCCCCAGACGCCACTGCAGCTCTGACTCCAGCGGCAGCCACAGCAAGGCCTGTTTATCCAGCCGCTGGCAAATCGGCTCCGGCAGGATCGCCAGCCCCATATCCGCCTGCACCATCGCGGCAAGAAAATCCCACTGCGCGCTGCGCAGCGCGATATCCGGCATCACTCCCTGGCGCTGAAACGCTTTCATCAGCTGGCGGTTAAGCGAAAACTCTTCGTTGAGGATCAGCAGGGGATGCTGAGCCAGCTCTGCCAGCGTCAGGCTGGTGCGGTTGAGCCAGCGCGCGCTGCGCGGCAGCAGCACGCACAGCGGATGGCGCATCAGTTCCAGCGTGTTCAGCGGCAGCTCAGCATCAATCGGCAGGGCGGTCAGTGCAATATCCAGCCCGCCGCTCAGCACCGCCTGCTGCACCGTCAGGCCACCAAATTCGGAGATTTTCAGCTGTACGCCGGGATAGCGGCGGCGGAACGCGGAGATCGATCCGGCAATCTGCATGCCGACCATTGGCGGAATGCCCAGCCGCAGCTCACCGGTTTTCAGCTGGTTGATGTCACTGATTTGCGCCTCCAGCTGATGAAACTCCTGCAAAATCGCCAGGCCGCGCTGATACACCGCCTGGCCGCTGTCGGTGAGATGCAGCTTGCGTCCCTCGCGCAGCAGCAGCGTGCAGCCCAGCTCTTCTTCCAGCTGGCGCAGCATTTTGCTGATGGTGGGTTGCGTCACGAACAACTTCTCCGCCGCGCGGGTAAAGCTCTGCTGACGCACCACTTCGGTAAAGTAACGCAGGGCACGCACGTCCATAAACATTCCTTTTTGGCATAGTTTGAATAATTTTAATTCATTTCTTTCACACTCTGGCGCGGATTTATACTGAAACCCTGAATTTTGAGGGGGAAGAGAGAAATGGCGTCCGCGCTTCGTCCGCGCACCACGGATATCCTGCAACGCGTCACGGTGCCGCTGCAGCTGGTGCTGTATATCGCCCTGTTCGTTGCCAGCGGTCAGCTGGTGAGCTGGCTGCATCTGCCGTTACCGGCCAACGTCGTGGGTATGGTGTTGCTGTTACTGTTGATCGTCAGCGGTATCGTGCCGCTGCGCTGGGTTAAAGCCGGGGCCAACTGGCTGCTGGCCGAAATGCTGCTGTTTTTTATTCCGGCGGTGGTGGCGGTGGTGAATTACAGCGACCTGCTGCGCAGTGAAGGCTGGCGCATCTGCGTGGTGATCGCCGTCAGTACGCTGATGGTGCTGGCGGCCACCTCGCTGGTGGTCGATCGCTTATACCGCTTCGAACTGGCGCGCGCGGCGCGTAAGCAGGGCGATCGTGACTGACTTTATCATTAGCCTGTTGTGTCTGGCGCTGACGCTACTGGTTTACTACCTCAATAAACGCCTGTACCGGCGCAGGCCCACACTGCTGCTGATGCCGCTGGTGTTAACGCCGCTGGTGCTGGTGGCGCTGCTGCTGCTGACGCACGTCAGCTGGCAGGATTACATCGCTGAAAGCCACTGGCTGCTGTGGCTGCTGGGGCCGGCGACGCTGGCTTTTGCGGTGCCGGTTTACGAAAACCTGCACATTATCCGCCGCCACTGGCTGTCGCTGAGCGTGGGCGTGATCACCGCCACGCTGGTGGCCGTGTGCAGTTCGGTATGGCTGGCGCGGCTGCTGACGCTACCGGAGAGCATCCAGCGCAGCCTGGCGGTGCGCTCCATCACCACGCCTTTTGCGCTGGCAGCGGCCCAGCCGATTGGCGGCCAACCCGATTTGGTCGCGCTGTTCGTAGTGATTACCGGCGTGTTTGGCATGGCGGTGGGCGACGTGCTGTTTTTACGCATCGCGATTAAGCAGGGCGTGGCGAAGGGCGCCGGCTTTGGCGCCGCCTCGCACGGTGCCGGCACGGCACGCGCTTATCAGCTCGGCCAGCAGGAGGGTGTGGTCTCCAGCCTGGTGATGATGCTCTCCGGCGTGCTCACGGTGCTGCTGGCCCCGCTGCTGGGACAGCTGTTGTGGCATGCCTGACGGGCAAATTTGAGCCTGGGCTCATATCAGAGTTTCCTCGCTTTGCTTACCGTTTGCGCGCGCAAACAACAAGGAAGCGAGAATGAAAAATACTACATTAGCATTAGGCCTGCTGCTGGCCGCCACCGGGAGCAGTGCCGCTGAGATCGGCGGGCAGGGCGGCAGCCATTTCTGGACAGCCCGGATTAACAGCGACCGCACCGCACCAGGCGTGCAGGCAGCACTGGAGTATGTGCATGGTCATCAGCAAACCCATCTGCTCGACGCCAGCCTCGGCTACGGCTTCTCCCTCGGCGCGCTGCAGGTAGCACCGCGTATCGGTGCATTCTGGGCCGATGTGAAAACCACCTCAACATCGAGTCGCGGCATGAATGGCGGGATTCGTCTGATGGCACCTCTGCCGCAGGCAGGGGCTACCTGGCTCTATCTGGATTACAGCCTGTCGCCTGATTTTGCCAACCATAATCTGCATGCGCTGCATCAGCTGGAAGCGGGCGTCTATTACCAGCCGGCGAAGTGGTTATCACTCAGCAGCGGCTATCGCTACCTCTCCGTCAACGGTGATTATGGCCATGCCGATCAAAGCCTGATGGATGGCCTGTTTATCGGCGCTGCCGTGCGTTTCTGATCCCTCCACGGCCGTTCGCGGCCGTTTTCTGCCCGCTGTAATCCATTTTTACGTAAAGCTTTCCAAATAAAGTTGTGTCACGTCGCCGCGCTGTTTACCCTTTGCGCCGAATTATGTGTCCTTCATGGAGTGGATTGTTATGTTTAAGCAACTTGTTACGGGAAGCGTTTTAGGTCTGGCACTGCTGAGCGGCGGCGCGCAGGCGATTGAGGGCAGTGTTGACGTGGGTGAGCACAGCACCAACCTGAACCTTGGCCTCGGCACCGCTTCACCGGGTCTGTTTCTGAAAGGCAACTGGCTGCGCAGCGATCACGACGGCAGCACCTACGGCCTTGGTATGGGGTATAACCTGGATGTGGGTGATTTCCGCGTGGCACCGACGGCGAAAGCGCTGTTCACCCATCCGGAAGATGGCCGTGATGGCTTCACCGTGGCGCTGGGTGCCGGTGCGCAGTATAACTTCAACAGCATGTGGGGCCTGTACGGCGAATATTACTATGCGCCGGAAGCGTTCTCCGATCGTCTGGACAGCTATAAAGAAGCCTCAGGCGGCCTGAGCTTTACGCCGATTTCGCTGCTGAACCTGCGCGTTGGCTATCAGTACATTGAGCTGAACAACAAAGGCGACCGCAAAGATAACGTGCTGGTCGACGGCCCGTACGTCGGTGCGTCGCTGCGTTTCTGATGACTGGACCAGGTGCGCATGAATGCGCACCCTACGAAATTCTGTTGGGTCGCCATTTATGGCGACCTGGTCAATTACCGCACTACGTTCATGGCGACCTGGTCAATCATCGCACCCTCTCAATCTTAATGCGCTTTCCCCTGCGAAATCCCGACGCCCGTCTGTGAACGGATAAACTGTCCGCGGAATTTCGCCCGCTCCAGCGCCCCCTGCTGGGAATGATCGGTAATTGAAAACAGCCAGGTGCCGACAAACGCGACCAGCATCGAGAACAGCGCCGGATACTCATACGGATAGACTGGCGTTGCGTGTCCGAGCACCTGCACCCAAATGGTCGGGCCGAGAATCATCAGCACCACCGCCGTCAGCAGGCCCAGCCAGCCCCCCACCATGGCGCCGCGCGTGGTCAGCTTTGACCAGTACATCGACAGCAAAATAATCGGGAAGTTACAGCTGGCGGCAATTGAGAACGCCAGGCCGACCATGAAGGCAATGTTCTGTTTCTCAAACAGAATGCCCAGCGCAATCGCCACCACGCCCAGCACCAGCACGGTAATTTTCGACACCCGCAGCTCTTCACGCTCGGTGGCCTGACCTTTACGGATCACGCTGGCATACAGGTCATGCGACACCGCCGAAGCACCGGCCAGCGTCAGTCCGGCCACCACCGCCAGAATGGTGGCGAAGGCTACCGCCGAGATAAAGCCGAGGAACAGGCTGCCGCCGACCGCATTGGAGAGATGCACTGCCGCCATGTTAGTGCCGCCAATCAGCGCGCCGCTGGCGTCTTTGAAGGCCGGATTAGCGCCGACCAGCAGAATGGCGCCGAAGCCGATAATAAAGGTCAGGAAGTAGAAGTAGCCCATAAAGCCGGTGGCCCAGAACACGCTTTTGCGTGCTTCCCGCGCATCGGCGACGGTGAAGAAACGCATCAGAATATGCGGCAGGCCGGCGGTGCCAAACATCAGGCCCAGACCGAGCGACAGCGCGGAGATCGGGTCTTTCACCAGACCGCCCGGCTGCATGATCGCGCTTCCTTTCGGGTGCACCGCCATCGCCTCGGTAAAGAGCGTATTAAAGCTGAAACCGGTGGCTTTCATCACCATGATGGCCATGAAGCTGGCACCAAACAGCAACAGCACCGCTTTGATAATCTGCACCCAGGTGGTGGCGAGCATGCCACCAAACAGCACGTACAGCACCATCAGAATGCCGACCAGCACCACGGCGATGTGGTAGTCGAGACCGAACAGCAGCTGGATCAGCTTACCGGCACCCACCATCTGCGCAATCAGATACAGCGCCACCACCACCAGCGAACCGCAGGCGGAAAGGGTGCGGATCGGCTTTTGCTGCAGGCGATAGGACGCCACATCGGCAAAGGTATAGCGGCCCAGGTTACGCAGGCGTTCGGCAATCAGGAACAGAATCATGGGCCAGCCGACGAGGAAGCCGAGCGAGTAGATCAGCCCGTCGTAGCCGGAGGTGTAGACCAGCGCGGAGATACCGAGAAACGAGGCGGCCGACATAAAGTCACCGGCCATCGCCAGGCCATTCTGAAAACCGGTGATGTTGCCGCCGGCGGTGTAGTAATCGCTGCGCGAGCGGGTGCGTTTGGACGCCCAGTAAGTAATGCCGAGCGTGGCCGCCACGAAGACCACGAACATGATGATCGCTTCGTAGTTAGTGGCCTGTTTTTGCACCGCGCCGGTAATGGCATCGGCGGCAAATACGCTGGCTGGTACGATAGCCAGCGAGGCGGAGAGCAGGCGCTTCATGATTTCACCTCGCTGACAATCTGTTTGGTCAGACGATCAAACTCGCCGTTGGCGCGCCAGACATAAACGCCGGTCAGCAGAAACGACACCACAATCAGGCCGACGCCGATGGGGATGCCGCGCGTCACACTAGTGCCGGCGTGCAAGGGCGTGCCGAGCCAGCCGGGCGCGAAGGCAATCAGCAGAATAAAGCCGACGTACAGTACCAGCATGATGAGGCTGAGCAGCAGCGCAAACGACTGACGTTTGTGCACCAGCTCCTGAAAACGCGGATTGCTTTCGATTTGTTGCCAGACGGCTTCCTGTTGGTTCAGGGCTTCGTTCATCACATTTTCTCCAGAGGCAAGGCAGACAGAAAACTCACGGCAACGTGATTTAACTGGCTGAATATTCTAGTTATAAAGGTTGTGCGATGGTGAAAAGCATACGGCGTAAGGATGGAAGAGCGGAGAGCTGCCTGCCGGGGACAGGCTGATACTCTCCGCCGGGTCAATGCCGGTTATGGCATGGTTATCGACTGTTTCTCCTCAAGCAATTTCTCCACCACGCCCGGATCGGCCAGCGTTGAAGTATCGCCAAAGTTGCTGGTATCGCCGGCGGCGATCTTGCGCAGAATACGGCGCATGATTTTGCCGGAGCGGGTTTTTGGCAGCGAATCGGTCCAGTGCAACACGTCTGGCGTGGCAATCGGGCCGATCTCTTTACGCACCCAGTTGCGCACCTCACTGTACAGCTCTGGCGACGGCTCTTCGCCGTGATTCAGCGTGATATAAGCATAGATCGCCTGGCCTTTAATGCTGTGCGGAATCCCCACCACCGCGGCTTCGGCAATTTTCGGATGCGAGACCAGCGCGGACTCGATCTCCGCCGTGCCAAGCCGGTGGCCGGAGACGTTCAGCACGTCATCGACGCGGCCGGTGATCCAGTAATAGCCATCTTCGTCACGGCGCGCGCCGTCGCCACTAAAGTAGCGATTTTTAAACGTCGAGAAGTAGGTTTGCTCGAAGCGATCGTGATCGCCAAACAGCGTGCGTGCCTGGCCGGGCCATGAATCGACGATCACCAGGTTACCCTCGGTGGCACCGTCCAGCGTATTACCTTCGTTATCCACCAGCGCCGGCTGGACGCCAAAGAAGGGTTTGGTGGCCGAACCGGCCTTCAGCTCGGTGGCGCCGGGCAGCGGCGTAATCATGAAGCCGCCGGTTTCGGTCTGCCACCAGGTATCGACGATCGGGCAACGGCTGTCGCCAATCTTTTTGTAATACCACTCCCAGGCTTCCG
>NZ_JASEWO010000341.1:0-1508 GCF_030024295.1 Pantoea sp. Pa-EAmG | reverse complement strand
CACTGCGCTGATCGGTCAGGATAATTTCCGGGTGGATGTCAGGATCTTCACAAGCGTTCGCTGGGCTTTCCTTTGCGCATAAATGTGGCGTCTCATGAATACCTGCAGAAATTCGGCGTACCTGAAACGCCTGAAGCGTTGCATACCCATCGACTGATCGATTTTATGCTGCCGGTGCCAGGTGAGAAGCTGGGGTGGGAATTTGAATGTAACGGTGCAGTCAGGACTTTCTGGCCGGATACGGTGGCATCTGTGGGCGATGCCGAAGCGCGGGTGCAGCTCGCTGTTGCCGGAATGGGGATCGTGCAGAGCCTTAATTTCATCGTGGCGTCTGCGCTAGATACCAATAAGCTGGTTCGTATTCTTCCCGCCCTAGAAACCAGGGCGCCTGAAGTCACTTTGCTCTGGCCTCGCAACCGTCATCTCCCCGCCAGAACAGAAGCCGTCATGCGTGTGTTCAGTGATTGGATCAGAGAAGCGCTGGAAGAACGTTGTTAGCATTCGCATAATTGGTGAGATTAGCCTTAGAGGGTAAAACGATGTCCACTTTTGGCACAGAGTAGTCTTCGGGAAACTCAAGGACAGTTGTAAGCGAAAAGATGACATTTGAGGGGGAAGTTCCGGCAGTTGATCTGCCGGTTTACTATTCGCTTAGAGCGTTTCAATGAATGAAACTTCAGACTGAACTCCCGGCATCATGACTTCCAGCCCGTCTGTCAGCATTTTGCCGGCCTCATGCAGAGCTTCAATTGGCATCTGTGGCAGACTTTCCAGAATGAACCACATGTGTTTATCTGAAGAACTCAGTCGCGTTCTTATGCCCTGCCGCCAGTTCCAGCGTCGGCAGGTAACGCCTGAGTCGTCACACCAGACTACCTCTCCCGCATCGGGCTGTTCAACGTAGGGAGTACCGTCTTTGAGGGTGTCAAATGGTTCACTGCCGTCTGAAATAATGAGACGGGGAGTGCCACGATAGGCTTCCAGATTTTCACCACCCACGGGAACGGCATACCGCAGACTCACTGCGTTATACAGGTCAATTACAGGTTCAAGCGGTGTCATAAACCCGTCTCGTAACACGCGTTTGCGAAGGGCTTCTGCTGAACAGGGCGTGCGCCTGGGCTTCGCACCGAAGGCGCGAAAGGTTTCAGACCATGCATTAAGATGCGTTTCAGCCCACCCAGGTTGCCCGTTGAGTACCTCTTCACAGGCTTTACGAAGCGCTTCTTCGCCAAAGCTGGCGTTAACGAGTGGTGCAGCAGATACGCTGATGCTGAGCGCGCGGAAGCCGGGAGCCAGAAGGGCAACGTCGGAACTGATTGACGGATGAGCTATTAGCATTTGATAATCCTGAAATGACCGTTTTAGATTATGATAATGACCGATGAACAAAAAAGTCAATATAACGACCGGCGCTGATGCTTCCAAAATTAATGAGGCGCTTTCCGCTTCCCTGAAGCAGTATCGCAGCCAGAAAAAAATGTCGCTTGATGAACTCTCGCGTCTGG
>NZ_JASEWO010000131.1:0-13663 GCF_030024295.1 Pantoea sp. Pa-EAmG | reverse complement strand
AAGGCGGCGTGAACCTGTTCTCTGGCGACAAGTACGGCGGCCTGTCTGAAACTGCGCTGTTCTACATCGGTGGTGTTATCAAGCACGCTAAAGCGATCAACGCCCTGGCGAACCCAACCACCAACTCTTACAAGCGTCTGGTCCCAGGCTACGAAGCACCGGTAATGCTGGCTTACTCAGCACGTAACCGTTCTGCCTCTATCCGTATCCCGGTAGTGGCCAGCCCGAAAGCACGTCGTATCGAAGCGCGCTTCCCGGATCCAGCGGCTAACCCATACCTGGCGTTCACCGCACTGCTGATGGCCGGCCTCGACGGCGTGATCAACAAGATCCACCCTGGCGATGCGATGGACAAAAACCTGTACGACCTGCCGCCGGAAGAAGAAGCTGAGATTCCAAAAGTGGCCGGTTCGCTGGAAGAAGCGCTGAATGCACTGAACGAAGACCGCGAGTTCCTGACCCGTGGCGGCGTGTTCACCGACGACGCTATCGATGCTTACATCGAACTGCGTAAAGCTGACAACGACCGCGTACGCATGACCCCGCACCCGGTTGAGTTCGAACTGTACTACAGCGTTTAATCCTTAAAAGATTCGCGCAGATGCACCGTAGCCGCCAACGCCGCGACGGTGCTAATCCTGGCGCTGAAGATTTTTTGTTGCCGTGGAAACTTTAGCCCATCTCCGGATGGGCTTTTTTCACCGCGAATTCATCGTTCGACGGATAGATTTGCGTCCCCAAAGGCTATAATGCACTAATTTAGTGCAGAGGAACGCTGTATGGCAACTGGCACGCTGCCCGACGCGGGGCAGATTCTCAACTCCCTGATCAACAGTATTTTGCTGGTCGATAACGATCTGGTTATCCACTACGCCAACCCGGCGGCCCAGCAATTACTGGCGCAAAGCTCACGAAAATTGTTCGGCACGCCCTTACCGGAACTTACCGGCTATTTTTCGCTGAACATTGAGGTAATGAGCGAGAGTTTAGGGGCAGGCCAGGGCTTTACCGATAGCGAAGTCACGTTAGTGGTGGATGGCCGCGCGCACATTATGTCGCTCACGGCACAGCGTCTACCCGACGGATTTATTCTGCTGGAAATGGCGCCGATGGATAATCAGCGCCGTCTCAGCCAGGAGCAGATTCAGCACGCCCAGCAGGTTGCCGCGCGCGATCTGGTACGCGGCCTGGCGCACGAAATTAAAAACCCGCTCGGCGGATTGCGCGGCGCGGCACAGCTATTATCGCGCGCCCTGCCCGATCCGGCGCTGAATGAATATACCAAAGTGATTATTGAGCAGGCCGACCGGCTGCGTAACCTGGTCGACCGCCTGCTGGGTCCGCAGCAGCCCGGACTGCACGTGACCCAGAGCATCCATCAGGTGGCTGAACGTGTGGTTAACCTGGTGTCGATGGAGCTGCCGGAAAACGTCTCGCTGGTGCGTGATTATGACCCCAGCCTGCCGGAGCTGCCGCACGACCCGGACCAGATTGAGCAGGTGCTGCTCAACGTGGTGCGTAACGCACTGCAGGCGCTGGGCGAAGCGGGCGGCACCATTGTCATCCGTACCCGTACCGCGTTTCAGCTGACGTTACACGGCACGCGTTACCGGCTGGTGGCGCGTATCGACATTGAAGATGATGGCCCGGGCATTCCGGCCCAGCTGCAGGATACGCTGTTCTATCCGATGGTCAGCGGACGCGAAGGTGGCACCGGTTTAGGTCTCTCTATCGCCCGCAGCCTGATCGATCAGCATTTGGGAAAAATTGAATTTAACAGTTGGCCAGGCCACACCGAATTCTCGGTTTACCTGCCTATTCGCCAGTGAGGTTTCTATGCAACGAGGGATAGTCTGGATCGTCGATGACGATAGCTCCATCCGCTGGGTGCTTGAACGTGCGCTCACTGGAGCCGGTTTAAGCTGCGCCACCTTTGACAGCGGCAACGAGGTGCTGGATGCGCTCTCGACCAAAACCCCGGACGTATTATTGTCGGATATTCGTATGCCAGGCATGGATGGTCTGGCGCTGCTGAAGCAGATCAAACAGCGTCATCCGATGCTGCCGGTCATCATTATGACCGCGCATTCGGACCTCGACGCGGCGGTCAGCGCTTATCAGCAGGGCGCATTTGATTACCTGCCAAAGCCGTTTGATATCGATGAAGCGGTCGCGCTGGTAGAGCGCGCCATCAGTCACTATCAGGAGCAGCAGCAGCCGCGCAATCAGCCGGTAAGCGGCCCGACCACCGACATCATCGGCGAAGCGCCGGCGATGCAGGATGTCTTCCGCATCATCGGGCGCCTGTCGCGTTCGTCGATCAGCGTGCTGATCAACGGCGAGTCCGGTACCGGTAAAGAGCTGGTCGCGCATGCGCTGCATCGCCACAGCCCGCGCGCCAAATCTCCGTTTATCGCGCTGAATATGGCGGCGATCCCGAAGGATTTGATCGAATCGGAGCTGTTTGGCCACGAGAAAGGCGCGTTTACCGGCGCGAACCAGATTCGTCAGGGCCGCTTTGAGCAGGCCGATGGCGGCACGCTGTTTCTCGACGAAATCGGCGATATGCCGCTTGATGTACAGACGCGCCTGCTGCGCGTGCTGGCCGATGGCCAGTTCTATCGTGTTGGCGGCTATGCGCCGGTCAAAGTGGATGTGCGCATCATCGCTGCAACTCACCAGAATCTGGAGCTGCGCGTGCAGGAGGGCAAATTCCGTGAGGACCTGTTCCATCGCCTCAACGTGATTCGCGTGCATCTGCCGCCGCTGCGTGAACGTCGCGAGGATATCCCGCGTCTGGCGCGCTACTTCCTGCAGGTCGCAGCGCGTGAGCTGGGCGTGGAAGCGAAAATTCTGCATCCGGAGACCGAAGCTGCGCTGACACGGCTGCACTGGTCGGGCAATGTGCGCCAGCTGGAGAACACCTGCCGCTGGCTGACGGTGATGGCTGCGGGCCAGGAAGTGCTGATTCAGGATCTGCCGCCGGAGCTGTTTGAGTCGAGTACGCCGGAAAATCCGGTGCAGTCGCTGCCGGACAGCTGGGCAACGCTGCTGGCGCAGTGGGCAGACCGCGCGCTGCGTTCCGGTCATCAGAACCTGCTGTCAGAAGCACAGCCGGAGATGGAGCGTACGCTGCTGACCACTGCGCTGCGTCATACGCAGGGCCACAAGCAGGAAGCGGCACGTTTACTGGGCTGGGGCCGCAATACGCTCACGCGTAAACTGAAAGAACTGGGCATGGAATAACGCGGAAAAGTGTAAAAGGGTTATTTATTGCACACTTTCTGCGCGTAACATCTGTACAGACCGGTGCCGTTCAGTATCATACGGGCGGCAATCGGGAGAGGCTAACATGTTGCAATCTGTCATCCAGCTGATCGCGCATAACGTGGCGGCAATCGGTAATGCTGTGACTCACTCACCGCAAACCGCGCTGGCCGCCGTGGTCTGCGCCATCAGCGTCAGTCTGTTCAGTTAACATAAAGGGAGCGCTGGCTCCCTTTATGCTTAAATTACCCGCGAAAATTGCTGCATCCGTGCTTTCTGCCGCAGATAGCGGTCAAAGCACATGCAGATGTTGCGAATCAGCAGACGGCCAATGCCGGTCACCTGCAGCCGGCGCTCACCGATCTCAAGCAAGCCGTCGGCCACCAGCGGCGCCAGCAGCGCTAAATCCTCAGCAAAATAGCGTTCAAACACCACTGGCCACCGGGCTTCGATGTCGGCAAAATCCAGCGCAAAGTTACAGATCAGCGCTTTAATCACATCCCGCCGCAGACAATCATCTTCGCTGAGAGATAAGCCGCGCCACAGCGCATGGCCCTGCTGCTCAACGCTGGCATACCAGGCTTTTAACTCTTTCTGATTCTGCGCATAGCTGTCGCCCAGCATGCTGATGGCCGAAACGCCCAGCCCGAGCAGTTCGGTTTCGCCCTGCGTGGTGTAACCCTGGAAGTTGCGATGCAGTACGCCGGCGCGCTGCGCCACCGCCAGTTCATCATCCGGTTTGGCAAAGTGGTCCATGCCAATAAACTGGTAACCCGCACCGGTCAGCGTCGCGATGGTTTGCTGCAGGATTTGCAGCTTCTGCGCCGCCGTCGGCAGCTCCTCATCTTTGATTTTGCGCTGAGCGGCAAACAGCGCAGGCATGTGCGCATAGTTGAAGACGCTGAGGCGATCCGGATTGAGCGCAATCACCCGCTGCAGCGTAAAGGCAAAGCTCTCTGGCGTCTGCAGCGGCAGGCCGTAGATTAAATCCAGACTGACTGAGCGGAATCCCTGCGCGCGGGCACGCTGCACCAGGGCGAAAATGGTCTCTTCATCCTGAACGCGGTTGACCCGCTCCTGCACCGCCTTGTTGAAATCCTGCACGCCCATGCTCAGGCGATTAAAGCCCTCCGCACGCAGGTGATCGATCATCTCCAGCTCAATTTCACGCGGATCGACCTCGATCGACATCTCCACATCGTCGGTAATATCAAAATGGCTGCGCAGCAGCGCCACCAGCCGGCTGACCTGCTGTTGATTGAGGAAGGTTGGCGTGCCGCCGCCCCAGTGCAGCTGCGTAACGCGACGGCCAGCAAACAGCGGCGCGCGCTGACGAATCTCCTGCGCCAGCACGTCAAGATAGCGATCGGCCTTGTGCAGCTGGCGCGTCACGATTTTATTGCAGCCGCAGAAGTAGCAGAGACGATGGCAGAACGGGATGTGCACGTACAGCGACAGCGCGCGCTCGGGATAGCGCTCAACCGCGTGCTGGAAATCGCTCGCACCAAAGCTTTCGCTAAACTCCAGTGCGGTGGGATAAGAGGTGTAACGCGGGCCGGCGTAATTGTATTTTTCGATGAGCCGCTGATCCCACTCAATCTGCTGCGATGACATGCTCACTCCTTACGGTGACGTCGTCTGAGGGCGGGTCGCGTGGCAGAAGAGGAGAAGAAGCGCTGGGCGGAACGCCGCCGTAAGCGCGATTTCAGCCGCGACAGGCGGCGTAGTTTAAACAATAACCACAGCAGATAACATGTCAGCAGCAGCGCTAAAATTGATCCAGGCCAAAACATAGGTGAATACCTGTTTAGCGCGGCATGCGCAAAGCCGCATGCCGATCAAAAATGGCGGTTAGTGGCCCTTAAGCAGGCGCATCATATCCTCTTCTGCCTGCTCGTCTTCGGCGTCGTCGTCCAGCGCAATGCCCAGCGTTTCCATCAGCTCGTCAATGCGATCCAGCGTCTCATCCAGCCACGCCTGATCTTCTGCGCTCAGGGTTTCGCCGCTCTCAAGGCGATCGAGCAGCGTGTCGAGACGCTCATCGTTCTCCAGCTTCGCCAGCTCTTCCTGCGGCGTCAGACGCACTTTTTCGGCTTTGGGCTTTGGCTTCGCCACTTTCTTTTCGGGCAGAGTTTTGCCGTCCGCCACCAGCGCGACTGGCTTTTTGCTGCCCACGCGCGGATCGGCGCTCTTTTGGCTGTGCCCTTTACCGGCGCTCTGCGTTTCCGGGTTGGCGCGGCTGCCGGATTTGTGGCCGCTGTGCTTTTTATCGCGCTTGCGATCGCGGGCTTCCTGGTTCAGTTCTTCACGCGATTTGCGTTTCGCTTTAGCAGCAGGTTTGCCACGCTGGGCTGGTGCAGGTTGCTTCATGTGTTCGGTCTCGGCGATGCCTGGTGAGTTCAGTATAGAATTGCGGCGAAATCTAGCAGAAAGATGACAAAGAAAAAAGGCGATAGCCTGTGCTATCGCCTTATTTCGCACCTTCATACGAAGGAAACACGCGTCAAATCCTTTACGGCTCACAACGTCCCGGTTGCTCCATCGCCACATCGCTCCTGCGAGTAATCCCTGTCCCTGTCCGATTCCTGCCTGAATCGCTCTCCTGCCATGCTCGCGGTCATCCCCGACGCTCCTGAGCTCATCATCCTGATGGGTGCTGCCGTGCACTGACAACAAATGTAGACCAAACAGTAAATTGAACAAGTGAGACTTGTCTCTAATTTAGAGCGGTCTTTTTCATGTTTAACGTAAGTTATTGAAAATAAACAGTAATATAACGAATGAATGTTGCATGAATCCGTCATCACTGGTAGCAGTTAGCGGCGATCTCTTACAAAATGGCGCGTTAAGACGCCTGTCGGGCACTTTTGCGCCATAACAGGTATAATCAGCGCCATTGCCCGATCATTCTGCTGGAGTTTTACATTGTCTGCTTTGAACTATCACGTCACCCATTTCATGCTCAGCGCGCCGGATATTCGTCATCTACCGGCGGATACGGGCATTGAAGTTGCCTTTGCCGGGCGCTCAAATGCAGGCAAATCCAGCGCGCTGAATACCCTGACCAACCAGAAAAGCCTGGCGCGTACCAGTAAAACACCAGGCCGAACGCAGCTGATTAACCTGTTTGAAGTGGTGGAAGGCAAACGCCTGGTGGATTTACCAGGTTACGGTTATGCGGAAGTCCCGGAAGAGATGAAGCGTAAATGGCAGCGCGCGCTGGGTGAATATTTGCAGAAACGTCAGGCCCTGAAAGGACTGGTGGTACTGATGGATATCCGCCATCCGCTTAAAGATCTCGATCAGCAAATGGTTGAGTGGGCGGTGCAGAGCGGTATTCCAGTTATGATTCTGCTGACTAAAGCCGACAAGCTGGCTTCCGGTGCCCGTAAAGCGCAGCTGAACATGGTGCGTGAGGCATCGCTGGCATTTATGGGCGATGTCCAGGTCGAGATGTTCTCATCGCTGAAAAAACTGGGCGTCGATAAGCTGCGTCAGAAACTTGATACCTGGTTTAGCGAGCTGACTCCGGCGCAGGAAGGCGACGGTGAAGCGCTGTCAGAGTAGCGCCTGAGCGGACCTTTGCGTCCGCTTTTTTTCAGAAAAAGCCCAATAAAAAACGCCCCAGTCATAAATGACTGGGGCGGCTAAATATTCAGCCAAATCCGATTACGTGAAGTAAAAGGTCTGAAAGATAGAACATCTTACCTCTGTACCCTACGCGATGAACTTTACCCGATTTTTTCTGACCAACAAAGGGTTTTTTGTTGTTAAGTTTCAGAATTCGACATCTTTTTTACCAGCTTCGTCACATTTTCGCGCAGGGCATGTAGTTTAATTACCAAAAAAATGCTTAGCCGATAAGCAGTTACTTAACCTGTATTTTACCGGCAGTTTTGATGACCGGCTGAACCGATTAAGTAAACTTTTTTCTTATGACGTTACCCGCCGCCTGCATCTGCGGCGGGCAGCGG
The DNA here is from genome assembly GCF_030024295.1 of Pantoea sp. Pa-EAmG. NCBI lineage: Bacteria > Pseudomonadati > Pseudomonadota > Gammaproteobacteria > Enterobacterales > Erwiniaceae > Pantoea > Pantoea sp. Pa-EAmG. The sequence continues at coordinate 6,422 of NZ_JASEWO010000131.1, read as the reverse complement.
GCCTTTAGTGCGCCTGATCCCAGTTATCACCGGTTCCCACTTCAACCTGCAGCGGTACATCCAGCTTCATGCTGTTCTCCATCAGTTCGCGGATCGTCTGGCTGGCACCTGCGACGGCATCTTTGTGGATCTCAAATACCAGTTCATCGTGTACCTGCATGATCATTTTCACCTCATCACTGTTCTGCAGCAGCAGCCAGCCGTCAACGGCGATCATGGCACGTTTGATGATGTCCGCCGCGGTGCCCTGCATCGGTGCGTTGATCGCCGCACGTTCGGCAGCTTTACGGCGAATGGCATTGCTGGAGTTGATGTCCGGCAGCCACAGACGACGACCATCCAGCGTCTCGACGTATCCCTTATCCGCGGCTTGCGCGCGCGTCGCTTCCATATAACGCAGCACGCCCGGATAGCGCTCAAAGTAGAGATCCATGTACTTCTTCGCTTCGCCGGCACCAATGTTCAGCTGACGCGACAAACCAAATGCGCTCATGCCATAAATCAGTCCGAAGTTAATCGCTTTCGCACTGCGGCGCTGCTCACCGGAAACCTTGCTCAGCGCCACACCAAACACTTCGGACGCCGTGGCGCGGTGGATATCCTCACCCTGCGCGAACGCATCCAGCAGGCCTTTGTCCTGCGACAGGTGCGCCATAATTCGCAGCTCAATCTGCGAATAGTCGGCGGCTACGATGCGCTTATCCGCGCCTGCAATAAACGCCTGACGAATGCGCCGTCCCTCTTCGTTGCGCACCGGAATGTTTTGCAGGTTCGGGTCGGTCGAGGAGAGTCGTCCGGTGGCCGTCACCGCCTGGTGATAAGAGGTATGCACCCGACCGGTGATCGGATTGATCATCTGCGGCAGCTTATCGGTGTAAGTGGATTTCAGCTTCGACAGGCCGCGATGCTCAAGAATCACTTTCGGCAGCGGATAGTCGAGCGCCAGCTCAGCCAGCACTTCTTCACTGGTCGATGGCGCGCCGCCCGGCGTTTTCTTCGTCGGCTTAATCCCCTGCTTCTCAAACAGAATGGTTTGCAGCTGTTTGGTGGAGGAGAGGTTGAAAGGCTCGCCGGCCAGCTCATGCGCCTTCTGCTCCAGCTCGGCCAGACGCGTGGTCAGCTCCTGCGAATGTTTCGCGAGGATGTTCTGATCGATCAGCACACCGTTGCGCTCTACGCGGGAAATGACCGTCACCAGCGGCATCTCAATCGCCTCGAATACCTGCTTCGGACCGGCTTCCTGCTCCAGCTTCGGCCACATCTGCAGGTGCAGCTGCAGCGTGACGTCAGCGTCTTCTGCCGCATAGTGCGCCGCCTGCTCAAGCGCGATCTGATTGAAGGTGAGCTGATTTTTACCTTTACCGGCGATTTCTTCGAAAGTGACGGTTTTGTGGTTAAGCCAGCGGGCCGCCAGGCTGTCCATGTCATGCTTGCCGCCGACGCTGTTCAGGCAGTAAGACTCCAGCATGGTGTCGAATTTGATGCCGTTCAGCTCAATATCGTAATTTTTCAGTACGCCACGATCGTACTTCAGGTTCTGCCCGACCTTCGCTGCTTTACTGTCCTCCAGCAGCGGTTTCAGCTGCTTCAGCACCGCGGCGCGATCCAGCTGCGGTGGCGCGTCAAGATAGTCATGCGCCACCGGCAGGTAAGCGGCCTCGCCCGGTGCCACGGCGAAGGCAATGCCGACAATATTGGCGCTCAGGGTATCCAGCGAATCGGTTTCCAGGTCAAAAGCAAACACGTCGGCGCTTTGCAGTTTTTTCAGCCAGTCGGCAAAGGTCGCCTCGTCGAGGATGGTGACATAGCCGTCGGATGACAGCACGCTGACCGTTTCCGCTGCGGCCACGACGGGTTCATCCGGCAGCGATTTCTGCGCCTGGCTATTACTCTTTTTACCCTGCAGCCATTTTCCTTCCTGCAGATCGGCTAGCCAGCGTTTGAACTCATAGCGGCTGAACAGCGTCTGCAATGCTTCAACATCAGGCTCGTTAACCGTCAGTTGCTCGCAGGCCAGCTCCAGTTCCACATCGGTTTTGATGGTCGCCAGCTGGTAGGAGAGAAACGCCACATCGCGATTCTGCTCCAGCTTCGCCGCCATGGTTTTTGCTCCACGGAAGGAGAGCCCGGCCACTTTATCAAGGTTGTCGTAGATGGATTGCATGCCGCCCAGCCCCTGCAGCAGCGCCTGTGCGGTTTTCTCGCCCACGCCCGGAACGCCCGGGATGTTGTCCGAGCTGTCGCCCATCATGGCGAGGAAATCGATAATCAGCGAAGGCGGCACACCGTATTTCTGCTCGACTTCTTCCGGACCGAGCACGGTGTTAGTCATGGTGTTAATCAGGGTAATGCCCGGCGTCACCAGCTGCGCCATATCTTTATCGCCGGTGCTGATCAGCACCGCACGCCCCTGCTTTTCCGCTTCCAGCGCCAGCGTGCCAATCACGTCATCGGCTTCCACGCCGGACACCGCCAGCAGCGGCAGCCCCATGGCTTTTACCATCTCATGCAGCGGCGCGATTTGCGCGCGTAAATCGTCCGGCATCGGTGGACGATGCGATTTGTAATTTTCAAACAGCTCATCGCGGAACGTTTTGCCTTTGGCATCGAAGACCACAGCCACATGGCTGGGTTGATACTGCATCAGCAGGCTTTTCAGCATGTTGAGCACACCATACATGGCGCCGGTTGGCTCACCCGCACTGTTGGTCAGCGGCGGAAAGGCATGATATGCACGGTAGAGGTAGGAAGAGCCATCTACCAGAATCAGGGGATTTTCTGCAATTTGCGCCATAGGTTTGTATTTTCTTCGTTGCGATAATCAGGGTTATAAGGATGCCACAACCAGCGAACAATGTTGAAGTAACAGCAGAAAGTGAGGATCTTTTTCGCGGTTACGCGGCGCGGATCGCAAGGATCATCTTGTGGATAACTTTGTGCGTAAAATTCATAACGTATTGTTATTTACGTTAATTGCAATCATTTTACGATTAAAATTTTTTTACAATCAGTCAGTTATAATCTTGCCGTGATACGAAACACCTTTTTAAAAAGGCGATCGTCTATGTGGATATTAAGCGAAAGGGTAATCAAAAAACGCTGGCGGTGAGGGATGAATAGCTTAGTGAATTAAGGATGTGGTGTGGGTTGTTTTCACTGTAGCGGCGGGTGATAACCGCGCCGCTACAGCATAAGCCATCGCGTTTTCAGCGCTTAATTACTTTTTCTCAACCAGGAATTTCACGACGTTGGCATAATCCGCCACGAAGTTATCCATTGAGCTGGTGTCCAGGCCGCCGTTGTTAACCATGTATTTGCCGTTAACAAAAATCGCCGGTACGCCCTGCAGATTAACATCCGAAGCCGCTTTCTGCTGCTGTGCAACCAGCGCCTTCACGGCGAAGCTGTTCCACGCTGCATCGTAATCTTCAGAGGTAATACCCGCTGCTTTAATGAAGGTTTCTTTCAGGCTGGCTGCGTCGGTAATGGTCTGGGTCTTCTGGATGCCGTCGAAAATCGGTGCGGTCACTTTATCTTCCACACCCAGCGCCATTGCCACTGCCCACGCATGCGTGACCACCGGACCGAAGTCGCCGCCGAGGAAATCAACGTGATATTTGGTCACTTTGGTGTCCGCTGGCAGATTTTTTCTTACCGCATCGCTGACGTGGTAAATGCGTTCAAACTGGTAGCAGTGCGGGCAGAAGAAGGAGAAGAATTCCATAACCTGCGGCTCACCGGCGACCGGTTTTGGCAGCGTAACGTACTGTTTACCGTCGTTGAACTGTGCCGCTGAGGCGCTAAATGCCAGCATCAAACCTACCAGCGCAAACCAAATCTTTTTCATCGTGAGAACATCTCCTGAGTACTTCATTAAAATTGCGGGCTAAGCTGTAACGGCGGTTCGTGTAACAGCCTTTCCTGCTCGATAAATAGTGCAATCTGCCGGCGCCAGAAGTCCTCATCGGTCATCCAGGGGAAGGCGCGCGGAAAAGCGGGATCCTGCCAGCGGCGTACCACCCAGGCCAGATAATAAACCATGCGCATGGCGCGTAAAGACTCAATCAGTGTCAATTCGTGTAAATCGAAATCACCAAATTCGTTATACGCTTCCAGCAAAATATCCCACTGGATCAATTGTTCCTGACGGCTGCCGTTCACCAGCATCCACAAATCCTGCACTGCCGGGCCGGTGCGCGCGTCATCGAGATCGACAAACATCGGCCCATCGCGCCACAGAATATTGCCGGGATGGCAGTCACCGTGCAGCCGGAGCGGTTGCCACTGGCTATGCCAGCTCTGCTGCAGCGTGGCGCTGAGTTTATCTAACGCCTTCAGTAGTGCATCCCTCAGCGAGGCGGGCACCAGCGCGCTCTGTTCCAGCTGCAGGCGTGGCTCAACCACATACTCCTGCAGGCCCAGGGTGGGCCGCTGGCGGAACGGGCTGTGGCGTCCGGTTTGATGGATACGGCCAAGGAAACGACCTACCCACTCCATCTGCTCTTCATTGTCGGTTTCATACTGCCGGCCACCGAGGCTGGGGAACACCGCGAACATAAAGCCAGCGTGCTGATTGAGCGTAGTGCCCTGCAGCGCCAGCGGTGCGGCAACCGGCACTTCATCGTCCAGCAGATCCTGAGCAAAGCGATGCTCTTCAGCGATCTGCGCGGCGCTCCAGCGTTGCGGACGATAGAACTTAGCGACATAACGTCGCTTATCCTCATCGCTGAACTGATACACGCGGTTTTCGTAGCTGTTCAGGGCGGTTAAGCCGGACTCGACCCGCAGACCGGCATCCCAGAGCGCATCAAGGATGACGTCGGGATTCAGCGTCTGAAAATTAAAAGCGGCTTCGCTCATCATTGTGCCTGTGTGTTACCTGTGCGTTGAACGCGCAAGGATAACACTACTCATCATCCTTGATCACACCGCGCGCACGTAATAGCGCGCTTTTGAAGTCCACTTCATAATCTTTCTTCAGACCCGGGATCACAGCCTGACTACCGGCATCACGCATTTTGAGATGGTAAATCAATACGTCATCGCTTAATTCACTTAATGGGCCACTGAAACCTGATTCCTGCGCCAGTTTTTGTAAAAATGCCAGCAGGTTGAGATCGGGTTCTTGCTGCCAGGCAGGCTGCAGCAGTTCGAGCAGTTCATTGAGTCGGTGATATTTCATCATTGATTCCTTTGCGCAGGTGGTTCGCTACCGCGAGTTAAGTATCGTCCAGAATAAACAGGGAGACGAAGATGACCGCATTTACCGGTGTGATCCTCGCAGGCGGGCAAGGCAGCCGTATGGGAGGTCAGGATAAGGGCTTGCTGCCATTACAGGGCAAACCGCTTTATCAGCACGTTCTGCAGCGTTTACAGCCGCAGGTCAATATTGTGTTGATTAGCGCCAACCGTAACATTGATCGTTATCAGGCAAGTGGTTGTCAGGTGATTCGTGATTCGCTGCCTGATTATCCCGGTCCGCTGGCAGGCATGCTCAGCGGCCTGCGGCACAGCCAGACCGAATGGGTGGCGTTTTGCGCCTGCGATACGCCGTGGCTACCGCAGGATTTTGTTGCACGGCTGTGGCAGCAGCGTGGTGCAGCCGCCGCCGTGTGGGTGACATCGGGTCAGCGTGATCATCCGGCGCTGGCCCTGGTGCATCGTGCGCTGGCCGATGATCTGGAAGCGTGGCTGCTGCGCGGAGAACGTCGTCTGATGCAGTTCATGCGAGAACATGGCGGACACGGCGTACTGTTTGATGATGATGAAGCCGCCTTCCGCAATATCAATACGCCTGACGATTTGGTTAATGAGGAAAGTGCGTGATGAGTGTGCCGCTACTGGCGGTGGTGGGCTGGAGTGGCACCGGCAAAACCACCCTGTTACAACAGGTGATTCCGCTACTGAGAGCGCAGGGCATTCGCCCCGGGCTGATCAAGCATACCCATCATCAGATGGACATCGATACGCCGGGAAAAGACAGTTATCTGCTGCGCAAAGCGGGAGCCGATCAGGTGATCGTCGCCAGCGAACAACGCTGGGCGTTAATGTGCGAAACGCCGCAACAGCCGTTTAGTTTAGCGCAGCTGGCAAGCCGTATGGACGCTGCATCGCTGGATCTGGTGCTGGTCGAGGGGTTTAAACAGGAACCCGTACCCAGGATGGTGCTATGGCGGCGCGGCGTTAAGGGAGAAATTGATGAATTGCTGGATGACTGGGTGATTGCCGTAGCGACGGATGAAGCGTTAGCGCTTCAGGTACCGGTGCTGGATATTAATCAGCCTGATCAGGTTGCAGAGTACATTGTTCAATGGCTAAAAAACCGCTAATCACGCGGTTTTTGGCGGGAAATTTGCCGGAGTACGGACGTAAAAAAGCCCCGGACTCTCGTCCGGGGCTTCTTCACTGGTTTGATGCCTGGC
>NZ_JASEWO010000130.1:0-13666 GCF_030024295.1 Pantoea sp. Pa-EAmG | reverse complement strand
GTTATATTAATGGAATGAATAAATTGTGAACCATTTCAAACTTAAAGCGCTTGCTTGTGTTGTTCCTTGTTATTTTGCGGCGTTCAGCACTCATGCAGAACCCTTATCTCTCGGGGCTTCGGTTATTTATGCCCAGTCACCTTATCGCGGTGGACAGGACCGATACATCCCCATCCCGGTCATCAATTATGAAGGCGAAAACTTCTGGTTCCGTAGCTTGCAGGGCGGCTACTACCTGTGGAAAGACCAGCAGGACCAACTGTCATTAACCTTGCTGGGTTCACCGCAACAGTATGATCCCAAGGATAACGATCTGGGTGACATGAAGGCACTGGATAAGCGCCGGATGACTCTGATGGCAGGTGCCACCTATCGCCATGTTGCCGATTGGGGGATCGTGCGTACCGCTCTGCTGGGCGATGTACTGAACAACAGTAATGGCATCATCTGGGATCTTACCTATCTGTATCGCTTCGATTTTGGCGCGTTCAGCCTGACGCCAGGCATCGGTGCAATGTGGAACAGCGCCAATCAAAACCGCTACTACTATGGCGTGTCTTCGCACGAAAGCGCGCGGACAGGTATTGCTGAATATCAACCGGACGACAGCTGGTCTCCTTATGTGGAAATGAACGCCAGCTACCAGATTAGCGATAGCTGGAATGCCAGTTTGTCCGGGCGTTACACCCGCTTTGATAGCGAAATCAAAGACAGTCCGATGGTGGACAAAAGTGGTCAGTTCACTCTTTGGACCGGCATCAGCTATAGCTTCTAATGGTTTTACATGACGCCTCTTAATGAGGCGTTTTTATTACATTGCACCAATAACGCGCCCCATCATGGCGCATCAGGAGGCGTAATGAAGACGATTCAATTCCGTGGAGAATCAACTTTACCCGCTATTGGGCAAGGAACCTGGTATATGGGGGAGAATGCAGCGCTGCGTCGTCAGGAAGTCTCGGCGTTACAGGCTGGATTGGATCTGGGGCTGAGACTGATTGATACCGCAGAAATGTACGCCGAAGGCGGGGCGGAAGAGGTGGTGGGCGAAGCGCTACGCGGACGCCGCCATCAGGCCTGGCTGGTGTCAAAAGTCTATCCGTGGAATGCCGGGGAAGTGGATGCGATAGAGGCCTGCGAGCGCAGCTTACAGCGCTTAGAGACCGATTATCTTGATCTTTATTTACTGCACTGGCGTGGCAATGTGCCACTGGAAGAGACCATTCGCGCCATGGAAACCTTACAGCAGCAGGGAAAAATTCGGCATTGGGGCGTATCCAATTTCGACACGGACGATCTGCATGAACTGTGGAGTGAGACGGGCGGTGAAAACTGCGCTACCAATCAGGTGCTGTATCACCTGGCATCACGAGGAATCGAATACGATTTGTTAGCGGCATGCCAGCAACGTGATATGCCGATCATGGCGTATTGCCCTCTGGCACAGGCGGGACGTTTACGTCAGTCACTGTTTGAAGATCCCCATTTGCACCAAATTGCACAACAGAAGAGCATCAGCGTGGCGCAATTACTGCTCGCGTGGGTGATTCGTCGGCCAGGCGTGATCGCCATTCCCAAGGCCAGCAGCCAACAACACGTGGCGGAAAATGCGGCTGCGTTAGACCTGCATTTGAGTGTTGAAGAGTTGGCGGTCATTGACCGGGCGTTTCCAGCACCGCAACATAAAACGGGCTTAGACGTGGTATAGCGGCGCATCTGCGCCGCAAACCTACTTATTGCGCACGCGCAGGGTGGTACCGAGGCGAGCAGGGGATTCACCGGCACTTTTCATCGGCTTGTTGATGCGAGCCGTTTCCACGCAGACCATAGTTTTGTAACCCTCATTAGGCATATCCGCCATGCTGCAGGACAATTCTGGACCTGGATTCCATGTGACAACGTCACTTTGATAGTGGTGATACACTTCAATCTGACGTTTTCCTGCGATGTCGTGAATCACACTGCAATCTTCGGCGGCGGTGTGAATCCGATCGACGCGGTCAGGGTAGGTTTGTTTGCCATCAGCCGAACTGCCCACCGCGTTCGCATTCACCTTATCGATATAGCTGTTACCTAATCCACTCACTTCAACCTGCGCAATATCGGCGATCTGGAAGTAGGTGTGCAAAGCTGCGGTGGCTTCATAATCGCCCCAGGCTTCCAGCTCAATTTCACAATGCTCGGCGATACGGAAACGGGCCAGCAGGGTGAAATCATGCGGCCACAGCTTCTTCGTTTGCGCGTTGCTTTCCAGTGTGAACGTCAGCATTACGGCATCTTCGTTCTCATCGTGTGCAGTCAATGTCCAGGGTTGATTACGGGCGAAACCATGCGCCGGTTCACCTGCCGGACCAAACCAAGGCCAGCAAATCGGCACGCCTCCACGGATTGCTTTGCCTGCGGCAAACGGCGTCTTATCGCTCAACCAGATCACCGGTTGCTGGCCGCTGGGCTGCCATGAGAGCAGATGCGCGCCTTGCAGCGCGATCGCCGCACGAACTTTAGGATGGCTCACAACCACGATCGGCAAATCGCCCATCTGGCGCTGAGACAGGTAAGGGGTGATCTGATTCACCACCGGTAAACTATAAAGCGTATCTTGCATCGTCAGACCTTCTCTTCTTCCAAATGAAAAAAAAGGGGCGACCGAAGTCACCCCTTGTCTGTTTCGCCAGTCGCTTACTTAGAAGCAACCAGTGCAATCAGATCCAGAACTTTGTGTGAGTAGCCAGTTTCGTTGTCGTACCATGAAACCAGTTTCACGAAGTTGTCGTTCAGTGCGATACCGGCTTTAGCATCGAATACTGAAGTCAGGGTTTCGCCATTGAAGTCGGTTGATACAACGTCGTCTTCGATGTAGCCCAGAACGCCTTTCATCTTGCCTTCAGATTCAGCTTTGATCACGGCACAGATTTCTTTGTAAGTGGCTGGTTTTTCCAGACGTACAGTCAGGTCAACAACAGACACGTTCGGGGTAGGAACGCGGAACGCCATACCGGTCAGTTTACCGTTCAGCTCTGGCAGAACCACGCCTACTGCTTTAGCAGCACCGGTAGAAGATGGGATGATGTTCTGAGCTGCGCCGCGGCCGCCGCGCCAGTCTTTGTGAGACGGGCCATCAACGGTTTTCTGCGTAGCGGTGGTGGCGTGAACAGTGGTCATCAGACCTTCAACGATACCGAAGTGGTCGTTGATCACTTTAGCCAGTGGTGCCAGGCAGTTAGTGGTGCAAGATGCGTTAGAAACGATATCCTGGCCAGCATATTTTTCAAAGTTAGCGCCACGCACGAACATTGGGGTCGCATCTTTAGAAGGACCGGTCAGAACCACTTTCTTCGCACCAGCCTGAATGTGTTTGCGAGCGGTTTCGTCGGTCAGGAAGATACCGGTTGCTTCCGCAACAACGTCAACACCCACTTCGTCCCATTTCAGGTTAGCCGGGTCTTTCTCAGCGGTAACACGGATTTTCTTACCGTTAACAATCAGCGCGCCGTCTTTCACTTCTACGGTGCCGTCGAAACGACCGTGCGTAGAGTCATACTTCAGCATGTAAGCCATGTAATCGGCGTCGAGCAGGTCGTTGATCGCGACGATTTCGATGTCAGAACGCTGCTGTGCAGCACGGAAAACGATGCGACCGATACGGCCAAAACCGTTGATACCTACTTTGATAGTCATATATTCCACCAGCTATTTGTTAGTGAATAAAAGGTTGGCTGTAAAATTACAAAAACCTTACCAGGCGTCAAGCGGAATCGTGTCAATTGTTGCGACAGGTCAATTCCAACGCCAGGAATAATTGGTTGCGCAATCGCTTACGCAGCACCCTTATTGCGCGCCTATGTTACGCCGAATACCGACCGAAAAGGGATGACTTTTGCAAAGGGTGATCGACGTCACAATTTTGCGCTGTGGCAGTCGTGTCGAATGGGTTCGCACGAAAAAAGACCATGAAGATGTTGTTCGTTTGTTAGAATACTAGTCGATTTTTACAGAATGACACTCCGGAACTCAAAATGGCTAAAGACACCGCACCCGAGGCAAAAATTGCCCAGCTGTCGGAAATGCAGCGCTACGTCACTCAGCATCGTGGAACCGAACCGCCTTTCACCGGCGCGCTGTTGCACAACAAGCAGGAGGGTATCTATCACTGCCTGGTCTGCAACGCACCGCTGTTTCTCTCCGAAACCAAGTATGACTCCGGCTGCGGCTGGCCGAGCTTTTACCAGCCGTATAACGATGAAGCTATCCGCTATCTGGAAGATGACTCGCACGGTATGCACCGCGTCGAAATCCGCTGCGGTAACTGCGACGCCCATCTGGGCCACGTCTTCCCGGATGGCCCGCAGCCAACCGGTGAGCGCTATTGTGTCAACTCAGCGTCGCTGAACTTTACCGACGAGCAGGGCAATCAGCACGAGGGCTGAGCATGAAGCAGGAACTGGAAGCAATGCTGGCGGCGATGACGCCGGAAGTCTACGAGCGCCTCGCCACCGCGGTGGAAACCGGCAAGTGGCCAGACGGCGTGGCGCTGACGCAGGATCAGAAAGATAACTGTCTGCAGCTGGTGATGCTGTGGCAGGCGCGGCACAACGACGAACCGCAGCACATGACCATCGGTAAAGGCGGCGAGATGGTGATGAAGTCGAAAAAACAGCTGAAGGAAGAGTGGGGAATCGAGTCCGACGTGACGCGCATCAACCTGCATTAACCGGCTGCAGGGCTGGAGAGCTCCAGCCCTGATTTTCAGATAATGACCGCACCCTGCGCCTGCATCTGCGCGATCGCGATCTCGCTGTCGTCCGGATTGAGATTGACGCCCCGGCAGCCTTCCTGCACCACCTCAACGTGATATCCCAGTTCCAGCGCATCCAGCACGCTGTACTTGACGCAGTAATCGGTCGCCAGGCCCAGCATCACCAGGTGAGTAATGCCGCGCTCGCGCAGCCAGCTGTCGAGCTCGGTTTTGCGGCGGTGCCCGTTATCGAAAAAGGCGCTGTAGCTATCCACATCCACATCGCCGCCTTTATGAAACACCGCATCAATCAGACTGCGATCGAGATCCGGATGGAAATCCGCGCCCTGTGAGTGCTGCACGCCGTGATCCGGCCACCAGATCTGCGCCAGACCATTCAGTTCACCGAGGGTATACACCGGCTCGCCAGAGACCGAGGCAAAGCTGCCGTGATTGGCCGGATGCCAGTCCTGCAACGCCACCACGCATTCACCGCGCGCGCGGAATTCGCGTGCATAGCGATTAGCAACGGCAACCGTCTGGTCACCTTCACGCACGGCCATCGGGCCGCCGGGGCAAAAATCGTTCTGAATATCGATGATTATCAATGCCCGCTTCATGGGATTTTGCTCCGTATCAGTCTTCGGTCAGTTCGCCACGTAAATTCTGCTGCATTTTGGCACGAATTTCAGCGCTGGTGAGGTTCTGGCTTAACAAAAAGTGCAGTTTAGTCAGGGTGGCCTCGACGGTCAGATCAAAACCACTGATCACGCCGGCGTGTTCCAGTGCGTTGCCGGTGGCGTAACCGCCCATATTCACCTTACCGGACATGCACTGCGTCAGGTTCACCACCACAATGCCGCGCTCGCTGGCCTGCTGCAGTTCGGCAAGAAACTCGGCGTTTTGTGGCGCGTTGCCCACACCGTAAGAGCGCAGAATCAGCGCCTTCACCGGCTGACGCAGGAAATTGCGTACCACGTCGGCAGAGATGCCAGGATAAATGGTCACCACGCCAATCGGCTGAGGCGTGATCGGATGGACGATCAGCTCACCGCTGCCGCGCGGTGCTGGCGGCGTATTGAGACGGCGAATATGGATGCCCGCTTCCAGCAGCGGCGACAGGTTCGGTGACGCAAACGCATTAAAACCGTCGGCGTGGGCTTTGGTGGTGCGGTTACCGCGGAACAGCGTGTTGTTGAAGAACAGCGCCACTTCATTAATCGGATAGTTGGCCGCGACGTATAGCGAGTTCAGCAGGTTCTGCTGACCGTCTGAGCGCAGCTCGGCCAGCGGGATCTGCGACCCGGTGACGATCACCGGCTTGGCCAGGTTCTCCAGCATGAACGACAGCGCCGACGCGGTGAACGCCATGGTATCGGTGCCATGCAGAATGACGAAACCGTCATAGCGATCGTAGTTCAGCTGGATGTCATCAGCGATTGACTGCCAGTCCTGCGGCGTCATATCCGAGGAGTCAATCAGCGGCTGGTATTCGTGGATGGTGAAATCCGGCATTTCCGGACGGTGAAACTCTGGCATCATCGCCAGTTGCTGCTGCAGATGGCCAGAGACCGGAATGTAACCCTGCGCGGAGCGTTGCATACCGATGGTCCCGCCCGTGTAGGCTACATAGATATTTTTCTTTTGCATGAATGGACTCAGACTTGCCGTAAAACGCGCAGTATAAGGCGATTGGCGGGGAAAAGCAGCCCGACCAGCGGCCGGGCTGTAAAGATTAGCGTACGTTGCCGCAGGTCAGGCAGAACGCGTAACGGTTTTGCGGATCGTTGAGATTATTCATCAGGCCCGGCTGCGCCTGCAGCGCGCCCATCACTTCGCTGACCGGAGCCGGCAGCCACACTTTCAGCGCGGCCGGCAGCACGGCCTGTGCCGACGCATTCATCTGGTTCAGCAGCAGGTCGATCATCCCCGGATCGTCCTGATACCAGCTCAGTTCAGGTTTCGCGATCTTCGCCAGCTCAGCGGCTTTAGCCACCGCATCGTCGAAGTCGCCCAGCGCATCCACCAGCCCGTTGGCTTTGGCATCGCTACCGGTCCAGACGTGACCCTGCGCAATGGCATCAATCTGCTGTGGCGTTTTATGGCGTGACGCCGCGACCAGACCGACAAAGTTGCGATAACCGTTTTCAATGGTCAGCTGCATCAGCTGCTGCACTTCAGCCGGCAGCGCTTTGGTGGTCGACACATCCGCCAGCGGCGAGGTGGCAACGCCATCGCTGTGCACGCCGATGCTGCTCAGGCTGTTCTCCACCGTATTGATCACGCCAAAGATGCCGATCGACCCGGTCAGGGTGCTCGGCGCAGCGACGATGTAGTCGGCCGGCGTGGAGATCCAGTAGCCGCCCGATGCCGCCATGCCGCCCATCGACACCACCACCGGCTTACCGGCATCGTGCGCCGCCGCCAGCTCTTCACGGATGGCCTCAGAGGCCGTTACGCTGCCGCCCGGGCTGTTGACGCGCAGCACAATGGCTTTGATTTTGTCGTCGAGGCGGGCGTCACGGATTTGCGCAGCGGTGGTGTCGCCACCGACGTTGCCGGCGCTCTCTTCGCCGTCCATGATGGCACCACTGGCGAGAATCACCGCAATGTTGCCATCCTGCTGCGTCGGTTGTTTGACGTTGTAGTCATAGATGCTGACGTTGCGGTAGTCGTTGCTGGCTTTATCCCAGCCAAAGGTTTTCACCAGCTCGCGATCGGCGGCAGCGCGCGAATCCAGCACATCCACCAGTTTGTTATCCAGGGCATATTTAGCGGTATCGCCCTGAACGGCCTGCAGACCGCTGATGATGCCCGCCGCCCCCGGGAACAGCTGCTGCGGCGTGATTTGCCGGTTGGCGGACACCGTGTTGAGGTAGTTCTGCCACAGCTGGCCGACCCAGCGGCCATCAGCATCGCGCGCTTCCGGCGACATATCATCACGCAGGAAAGGTTCAACCGCGGACTTATAGGTGCCGACACGGAACACGTGTGAGCTGACTTTCAGCTTATCCAGCAGGGATTTGTAATACAGGCCGTTGGTGGCGAAACCGTGCAGATCTACCGTGCCCTGCGGGGACAGATAGACCTTCGTGGCGTAGCTGGCGAGATAGTATTGCGCCTGGCTATAGCTGTCGCCGAGGGCAAAAATGGGTTTGCCCGCGTCGCGGAATTCGCGCAGCGCCTTACCCACGTACTGCAGCGAAGGCTGATCGCCGCCGGCAAAATCGCGCAGATCCAGCACCATGCCGGTGATATTTTTATCGCTCTTTGCCTGACGAATCGCATCGACCACATCAAACAACGAGTTTTCCTGCAAACGATCGCTGCTGGCACCCAGCAGCTGGCGGCTGATACGGCTCAGACGATTGCTGACCGACGGTTTGTCCACCAGCACGCCGCTCAGATCGACTTTCAGCGCACCCTGCTGTACTGGTTCACTGCTGCTGGCGCTGGATAGCTGCAGCCAGATGCCGACGCCGGCCAGAATTAACACAATCAGGAACAGATTCAGGATAAATTCCCGGATAAAATTCAGCACCCGCCAGCTCCAGCGGAACAGGCCAGCAATAATTCGCCACAATGTGCGCATAAACTCTCCATATTCACGTAGCCAGGGCAGCCGGTATGCGGTCTGCCCCGATGTCGGGTTCATCCTAAAGAGCAGCGTGCGAAAAGTCAGCAGGAAATCGCGCCAGACTGTTACAAAAGATCGCGCTGTGCCAGGATTAGCCCACGCTTTGTTAATCACGGGAGAATCAAGATGGATGCACTGGAATTACTGGTAAACCGTCGTTCAGCGTCGCGCCTGACCGAGCCGGCACCCGCCGGTGAAGTGCTGCAGAATATTCTGCACGCGGGTATGCGCGCACCGGATCACGGCACGCTGCAGCCGTGGCGCTTCATCATTATTGAAAATGAGGGGCGCGAACGCTTCAGCCATCTGCTGGAGCAGGCCGCACGCGACAGCCAGCTGGATGACAAAGCCATTGAGAAGGCCCGGACGTCACCGTTCCGCGCGCCGATGATCATCACCGTTGTCGCACACTGCGAAGCCTCCGCTAAAGTCCCGCGCTGGGAGCAGGTCGTGTCCGCTGGCTGCGCGGTGATGGCGATGCAAATGGCGGCTGTCGCGCAGGGCTTTAACGGCATCTGGCGCAGCGGGCCATGGACCGACCATCCGCAGGTACGCGCCGCCTTTGGCTGCCGCGAGCAGGATGCGATTGTGGGTTTCCTCTACCTCGGAACGCCGCAGCTGAAAGCCAATACCACCGTGGTTGCGCCCGACAGCGAGGCGTTTGTCAGTTATTTCTGACAGACAGCAGCGGGTTTCTGCGGCAAGGTGCATGCAACGACACTGATTGCACAGTCGCTGTGCGAAAGATCGCGCTTAGCGGCGACAGCGCTTACCAGCAGCGGGCAGCCAGGCTAACATAGCCCTCTCTGTTCAGCGCACAAGGAACCCGCCATGAGCGAACCGCTTCGTTTGACGCAATACAGCCACGGCGCTGGCTGCGGCTGTAAAATTTCACCTCAGGTGCTTGAGACCATTCTGCACAGCGAACTGGCTGCCTTTCACGATCCGCGACTGCTGGTCGGCAATGAAACCCGTGACGATGCTGCCGTGTACGATCTTGGTAACGGCACGGCGGTGGTCAGCACCACTGACTTCTTTATGCCCATCGTTGACGATCCGCACACCTTTGGCCGTATCGCGGCCACTAACGCCATCAGTGATATTTACGCCATGGGCGGCAAACCGATCATGGCTATCGCTATTCTCGGCTGGCCGGTTAATGTGCTGGACGCGAAAGTGGCACAGCAGGTGATTGAAGGCGGTCGCGCGGCCTGCCAGGCGGCTGGCATCGCGCTGGCGGGGGGCCACTCAATCGATGCGCCGGAGCCGATTTTTGGCCTTGCCGTTACCGGCATCGTTGACGTGGTGCGCGTGAAAAAGAACAGCGCTGCGCAGGCGGGCTGCGAGCTGTTCCTCACCAAACCGCTTGGCATCGGTATTCTGACTACTGCAGAGAAAAAAGGGCTGCTGCGTGCGGAGCATCAGACGCTGGCGGCGCAGGTGATGTGCCAGCTCAATAGCGCAGGGGCGGAATTTGCTAAACTGCCCGGCGTCAGCGCCATGACCGATGTCACCGGCTTTGGTCTGCTGGGGCACCTGAGTGAAATCTGTCTGGGCTCCGGCCTGCGCGCACACGTGCAGGCCGCACAGGTACCGCGTCTGCCCGGCGTGGACCAGTACATTGCGGCCGGCGCGGTGCCGGGCGGCACCAGCCGCAACTTCGCCAGCTACGGCGAGCACATTTCTGCCATGGATGAGGCCACGCGCGCACTGCTGTGCGATCCGCAAACTTCCGGCGGGCTGCTGGTGGCGGTGCAGCCTTACGCTATTGCGGCGTTTCACGCGTGCGCCGCGCAGGCTGGCGTTGAGGCCACGGCGATTGGCACACTGCTGCCGGCCGACCGCGCCCATCCACTGATTACTGTAGTCACCTGACGTAAAGGAACGACGCCATTCATGCGTTTGTTTATTGCTGAAAAACCCAGTCTGGCACGCGCCATCGCCGATGTGCTACCCAAACCGCATCGACGTGGCGACGGCTATATTGCCTGTGGTAATGACCAGGTTGTGACCTGGTGTGTCGGGCATCTGCTGGAGCAGGCGCAGCCTGACAGCTATGACAGCCGCTATGCGCGCTGGAATCTGGCGGATTTACCCATCATCCCGGATAAATGGCGCCTGCAGCCGCGCCCGTCGGTGGCGAAGCAGCTCAAAGTGATCGAGGGCTTACTGCAGCAGGCCAGCGTGGTGGTGCACGCCGGTGACCCGGATCGCGAAGGACAACTGCTGGTCGACGAAGTGCTCGATTATCTGCAGCTGCCGGCTGAAAAGCGCCAGCAGGTGCAGCGCTGCCTGATTAACGACCTCAACCCTGCGGCGGTCGAGCGCGCGGTGAGCCGTCTGCGCGAGAACCGTGAATTCATTCCATTGTGTGTCTCGGCGCTGGCCCGGGCGCGCGCTGACTGGCTGTATGGCATCAACATGACGCGCGCCTGGACGCTGCTGGGCCGCAACGCCGGTTACGACGGCGTGCTCTCGGTGGGACGCGTTCAGACGCCGGTGCTGGGGCTGGTGGTGAGGCGCGATGAAGAGATCGAAAACTTTGTGCCGAAGGATTACTTCGAAGTCAAAGCGCACATCGTCACCCCGAAAGAGGAGCGCTTCGTTGCCAGCTGGATCCCCAGCGATGCCTGTGAACCGTGGCAGGATGACGAGGGCCGTTTGCTGCATCGTCCTCTCGCCGACCACGTGCTTGAACGTATCAACGGCAAACCGGCGTGGGTTACCGGCTACAACGATAAGCGGGAGTCAGAAACGGCGCCGCTGCCATTTTCCCTCTCCAGCCTGCAAATCGAGGCGGCGAAGCGTTTTGGCCTGAGTGCCCAGACGGTACTGGACTGCTGTCAGCGTTTGTATGAAACCCATAAGCTGATTACGTATCCGCGTTCGGACAGCCGCTATCTGCCGGATGAACATTTTGCCGGACGTCATGCGGTGCTGAACGCCATTCAGGCGCATCAGCCGGACGTGTCGCTACCAGCGGATTTCAATGCGGATCAGAAAAATCGCTGCTGGGACGATAAAAAAGTGGATGCGCACCATGCCATCGTTCCTACGGCGCGCGCCAGCAAGGTGAACCTGAGCGACAATGAAGCCAATATTTACGGTCTGATTGCGCGCCAGTATCTGATGCAGTTTTGTCCCGACGCGGTATTTCGCAAATGCGTCATCGACCTCGATATCGGCGGTGGCAGGTTCGTTGCCAAAGCGCGTTTTCTCGCTGAAGCCGGCTGGCGTGCGCTGCTGGGCAGCAAAGAGCGCGATGAAGAGAATGACGGCACGCCGCTGCCGGTGGTGAGTAAAGGCGATGAGCTGCTGTGTGAGCGTGGTGAGGTGCTGGCGAAGCAGACTCAGCCGCCGCGGCCGTTCACCGACGCCACGCTGCTGTCGGCCATGACCGGTATTGCCCGCTTTGTGCAGGATAAAGAATTAAAGAAAGTGCTGCGTGCGACCGATGGTTTAGGAACGGAAGCGACGCGTGCCGGCATCATAGAATTGCTGTTCCGCCGTACATTTCTGGTGAAAAAAGGTCGCTATATTCACTCAACCGAGGCGGGCAGGGCGCTGATTCATGCGTTACCTGAGATGGCCGCGCGGCCGGATATGACGGCGCACTGGGAGTCAACGCTTACCCGCATCAGTGAAAAAGCCTGTCGCTATGATGAGTTTATGCAGCCGCTGGTCAGTACCTTGATCGGACTGATCGGTGAGGCGCGCCAGAGGCCGTCGCTGCAGGCTTTTCGTGGATTAGCCGCGACCGGAGCGAAGACGCGCAGTAAAGGCAAAACGCCCCGGCGCAAAACGAAGGAGACGGAATAATGCGTTACGCAACGCTGTTGCTGAGTGGGCTGCTGCTGTGCAGCCATGCCGCGCTGGCTAATCGCCAGCCGGAGCCCGCGCGAATGGGCAATACCGATGTGGTGGTGGATATGCCGCCGGAAGTGTGGACGCAGGGGCAGAATCGTCAGCAGAACAACTGCCTGCAGTGCTGTATCTATGAAAACCGCAGCTACTCCGAAGGCGCCGTGGTGAAAGCAGAGGGCGTACTGCTGCAGTGTGCGCGTGACGAAAAAGTGCTGGGCACCAATCCGCTGATTTGGAAAATCATTAAATAAGCGGGCGTGGCGCGCAGGCGCCACGCTGTTCAGTTACAGCTTGAAACTGGACCACACTGGCGCGTGATCGGACGGTTTGTCCATACTGCGAATGTCGTAGTCGATGCCGCTGTCGATGCAGCGCGACGCCAGAGGTGGGCTGGCCAGCAGCAGATCGATGCGCAGACCGCGGTTGTCATCAAATCCTTTTGAGCGATAGTCGAACCACGAGAAGCGATCTGCGGTCTCCGGGTTTTTCTCACGCCACGTATCGACCAGTCCCCACTGCAGCAAACGGTCCATCCACTCGCGCTCTTCCGGCAGGAAAGAGCATTTGCCGGTGCGCAGCCAGCGCTTGCGGTTCTCTTCACCAATACCAATGTCCAGGTCAGTACTGCTGATGTTCATATCGCCCATGATCAGCACCGGCTTGTCGGCTGCCAGTTGCTGCTCGAGATAGCTTTGCAGGTCGCGATAAAACTTCTCTTTGGCCGGGAACTTGATGGGATGGTCACGGCTTTCCCCCTGCGGGAAGTAACCGTTGATGACGGTGATATCGCCAATCGGGCTGGGAATTTCTGCCATGATCAGACGTCGCTGGGAATCTTCGCCGTCATCAGGAAAACCGCGTCGAACTGCTACCGGCTGCGTCTTGGTCAGCAGCGCCACGCCGTAATGGCCTTTCTGGCCGTGATAAAACACGTTGTAACCGAGTTTGCTGACCTCTTCCAGCGGGAACATGTCATCGTGCACTTTGGTTTCCTGGAGGCCGATGACATCCGGTTGATGCTGTTCAACCAGCGCCGCCAGCTGATGAGGGCGTGCGCGCAAACCGTTGATGTTAAAAGAGACAAATTTCATTTCGCTGCCATTTTTCGTCGCAAAAGGTTGCGGCGATGGTAACCAGGTTTGCGGCAAAAGTCATGGCTTGCGTCATAAGAGCGTGACGATAAGAGCGAGAGGCAGAACGCAGGTGATTTGTGGTGGGAGACGCAGGAGAGCGGGGTAAGACAGGCGGTGCCGTTCAGCTGGGGGCGTTGATGTGAATATCCAGGTGCGCATTAATGCGCACCCTACAATCCAGGCGACAACTGGGACGATGAGAATATAAACCGGTCACATGGGTAACACTTGAGGCCGTATCATTGTAGATACCGTCTTGCCGGTTACCTGGCAAGACATATTTCGGCATCGAACGGA
>NZ_JASEWO010000129.1:0-13681 GCF_030024295.1 Pantoea sp. Pa-EAmG | reverse complement strand
GTACGGTGGTGACCGGTATTGCCGGCATGGAGAGCATGAAAGCAGTTGGACGGACCGGCGCAGTAGCGCTGCTCTATTTCGAAATTGTCAGCACCATCGCGCTGATTATCGGTCTGGTGGTGGTCAACGTGATCCAGCCGGGCGCGGGAATGAACGTCGATCCGGCGACGCTGGATGCCAAAGCGGTTGCGGTCTACGCGCAGCAGGCTGAGCAGCAGGGCGTGATTGCCTTCCTGCTGGACGTGATCCCGAACAGCGTGGTCGGTGCCTTCGCCAGCGGTAACATCCTGCAGGTGCTGCTGTTCGCTATCCTGTTCGGCTTTGCGCTGCATCGCCTCGGTAACGCCGGCACCGTGATGTTCAACGTCATCGAGAGCTTCTCGAAGGTGATTTTTGGCGTGATCAACATGATCATGCGTCTGGCGCCGATTGGTGCGTTCGGCGCCATGGCGTTCACCATCGGTAAATATGGCGTCGGATCGCTGGTGCAGCTCGGTCAGCTGATTATCTGCTTCTACATCACCTGCGTACTGTTCGTGGTGATTGTGCTGGGCATTATTGCCCGCTGGGCCGGCTTCAACATCTTTAAGTTTGTTGCCTACATCAAAGAAGAGCTGCTGATTGTACTGGGTACATCTTCTTCCGAGTCGGCGCTGCCGCGCATGCTGGATAAGATGGAGAAGCTGGGCTGTAAGAAATCGGTGGTCGGGCTGGTGATTCCAACTGGCTACTCGTTCAACCTCGATGGCACGTCGATTTACCTGACCATGGCGGCGGTGTTTATCGCTCAGGCGACCAACGCCCACATGGATGTCTTCCACCAGATCACGCTGTTAGTGGTGCTGCTGCTCTCCTCCAAAGGCGCGGCAGGGGTGACCGGCAGTGGCTTTATCGTGCTGGCGGCAACGCTGTCGGCGGTGGGACATCTGCCGGTGGCCGGTCTGGCGCTGATTCTCGGCATTGACCGCTTCATGTCGGAAGCCCGTGCGCTCACCAACCTGGTGGGTAACGGTGTGGCGACTGTGGTGGTGGCGAAGTGGGTCGGCCAGCTCGATGAAGCGCAGATGAAAGCGACGCTTTCTTCAGCGAAAAAGGTCAATAACGCTTCACAGACCAGCGCGTAACCCTCTATTTGCGTTAATTTGTCGTGAAATGCCCGCTGTCGCTTGCCCTGACAGCGGGCATTTGCATAATAACCCCATTGATTTTTTTCCCGATTTTTTTCCTCGTCGCGCGACATCCTGGCCTTCCTGTGGTCAAAGAGTCTGTCGTTGAATAAACGTGGCGGCAGCCTGCCGCCGTGGTTCGCTGAAAAGCGGCCGCCTATGGCGCGCACGAGCGTTTATCTGTTTGAGTAGGGGTTCACATGCAGGGCACCAGAATTCGGCTTTTGGTTGGCGGATGGCTGCTTGCGGCATCTGGCTTCGGCGTCCACGCCGAAACACTTCAGCCTGATCCCGCCTGGCAGGAAGGCAAACTGGACAATGGTTTCAGCTGGCAGCTGCTGACCACACCACAACGTCCGAGCGATCGCATCGAGCTGCGCCTGATAGTTAATACCGGTTCGCTGGTGGAAAGCGCCCAGCAAACCGGGTTCAGTCATCTTTTACCGCGTCTGGCAATGGTGCATAACACCGCGCTGGATACCAATCAGCAGCGCGCACTGTGGCAACAGGCGATGGATCCGCAGCGACCGCTGCCGCCGGCCATCTCGTCTTATGATTTCACCCAATACAACCTTAGCCTGCCGAACAACCGGCCGGAGCTGCTGAAAGAGGCGCTCAGCTGGCTGGCGGCCACCGCCGGTAAAATGACCATCAATGAGCAGGTGGTGTCGACCGCACTGACCGCCACCGATCCCATCGCGACCTGGCCGCCCAATACGCAGGATGTGTGGTGGCGCTATCGCCTGAAAGGGTCGACCATGCTGGCGCATGATCCGGGCGAACAGCCGCGTGCGCCGGTGGATATCGCGCAGCTTAATGCGTTTTACCAGCAGTGGTACACGCCGGACGGCATGACGCTGTACGTGGTGGGCAACGTGGATAGCCGCAGCATGGCGGAGCAGATCAACAAAGCGTTCTCGCCACTGCAAGGCAAACGGGTGGCGCCCGCGGCGCTGCCCACGCTGTCGCCGCTGCCGCATCAGCCAATCAACCTGGTTAACGGCGGCATGATGCAGGATCGCCTGTCGCTGGTGTGGGATACGCCATGGCAGCCAATCCGCGACTCGCAGAATCTGCAGCGCTACTGGCAGAGCGATCTGGCGCGCGAAGCGCTGTTCTGGCACGTCCAGCGCGCGCTGGCCGACAGCAAAGCGCAAAACGTGCAGGTTGGCTTCGACTGTCGCGTGCTGTATCAGCGTGCGCAGTGCGCCATTAACATGGATTCGCCTAACGCGTCGCTGGCGCAGAACCTGAACCAGGTGGCGCGTGAGCTGGCCACCGTGCGTGACAAAGGTCTGCCGCAGGAGGAGTTTGATGCGCTGATGGCGCAAAAGCTGCTGGAACTGAACAAACTGTTTGCCACCTACGCGCGCACCGACACCGATATTCTGATGGGGCAACGTCTGCGCTCGCAGCAGAATTCCGTGGTGGATATCGCGCCGGAGCAGTACCAGAAACTGCGTCAGGCGTTTCTCAGCGAGTTAACGCGCGACCAGCTCAACCAGGAGTTGCGTCAGCAGTTAACGCAGGAGCTCACCATGGTGCTGATTCAGCCGCAGGGTGAGCCCGAAACCAACGTCAGGATGCTGCAGGACAGCTGGGACAAGGTGATGAAGGTTCCGGATGCGCCTGCCGCCGCCGCTACCCCGGATGAGGCTAAACCCGAAAATAATGGCAGCGCGAGCGCGACCGATCAGGCTCAACCCTCGTCATGACCCAGGGCGCATGAATCCCCGCAATAAGGTGCGCTGCAGTAAGGCGGCACGGGTGTCATCCTCAGAAGCTTACGTAAGCGACCGGGATGAACGCGCGCCGCCAGCGCCGCTGCGGTTCAACGTAGCAGGGGCATCAGGTCTTTGCGCGCAGCCATTCGGTCACCAGCATCGGCCAGCTGGCCAGCGGCAGATCCGCCACGCCACGAATCCCAAAGCCGTGGCCGCCTTTCTGATAAAAGTGAATTTCCGCCGGCACCTTGTGCTCCCGCAGGGCACTAAAAAACACCATGCTGTTATTAACGGAAACCGTCTCATCGTCAGCGGCGTGGATCAGCAGCGTCGGCGGCGTCTGGCCGTGCACGCGCGTCTCCAGCGAATAAGCATCAATGCTTTTCTGATCCGGCCACGCGCCCAGCAGGCGGGTGCGTGAACTTTCATGCGCCAGACCGTCGCGCATGCTGATGACCGGATAGAGCAGCACCATTGCATCAGGCCGCGGTGACAGGCTGTCGGCCTGATCCTGCAGCGGATAGATTTTTTCGCCAAAGCGGGTGCCGAGGCTGGCGGCCACGTGTCCGCCGGCGGAAAAGCCCATCATCACGATGTACTTACCGTTCAGGCCGCGCTGTGAGCGCTCGCGCAGCACGCGCACCGCACGCTGGGCATCGGCCAGCGGCGCATCCGGTCCTTCATGATGGCCGTCGTACGGCAGGCGATAGGTCATTACCGCCAGCGTGTAACCCATCGAGGTGAAAAAGGTGGCGAGGGCGCTGCCTTCGCGGTCGATCAGTACGCGCTGATACCCGCCGCCCGGTGCCACCAGCAGGGTGATACCGTTTGAGGTTTCCGGATGCCAGATCGCCATCTCCGGGCAGCGCACACCGGTGGCGGCGCGGTCGTAAGGTTCGAACTCTCTGGCCAAATCGACGATCTGCGGCTGAGCGCGCGAGTCACTCGCGCCTGGCGCGTCGCCGTGCGGCCAGATATTGATAATTTCTGTGTGCATAAATCTGTCCTGAGCGAGTCATGTTGTCGTTATTGTGTTCGCGGTCGACCTGACAGCTTCCTGCTGTGGTTGATTAAAACATGGTCTTTTTTCGCGCGATCGTCCAGCCGAAAACCGCCGGCGTCGCCAGTTTCGGACTATGCCTGGCGGTCGGGTTTATCGTCGTAATGCATTGAATTTAAATCAGTCTGATTAGCGGCATTTAAGTGGTGAGCGTCAGGCAGAGAGGAGGCTGGATGGCGTGCGTCGTTAGTAAAAATTGCCCGGTGAATCTGCGTCATTAAGCCAAATTTTCGCGGTGATATTTTTCAGCGTAATAATCAATTTCTCGTCAGGGCAGAGGGGAAATTGTCGCGACGCGCAGCAGGCAGCGCGGCGCGACAATCGTGTGCGGTGTTAAACGGTTTTTGGCATCGCGCTGGGCGGAATAATCGCGCCGCGATGCTGAATGACCGTGCTGGCGGTGAGATGGCCGCGCGCTGCGGCCTGCTCCACGCTGCCACCCGCGAGGCGCACGGCCAGATAACCGGCGCTGAAGGAGTCACCTGCGGCGGTGGTATCGACAATCTGCGCCGGAGCCAGTTTGATGGCCGCAACATCCCGCAGCGGCTCTTCGCCGCGCGCCACCAGGCAGGAGTCGGCACCACGTTTGATCACAATTTCCTGCACGCCGGCGGCGCGCGTGCGCGCAATCACGTCCGCCAGCGGCTGTTCGCCCCACAGCAGGTGTTCATCATCCAGCGTCAGGAAGGCGATATCGGTGTGGCGTAGCATCGCCGCATACGCCTGCTGCGCACTGGCGCTATCCGCCCACAGACGCGGCCGGTAGTTGTTGTCAAAAATCACGGTGCCACCGTTTTGCCGGCAGGCACTGAGCAGCGCCATCAGCTTTTCGCGGCTGGCCTCAGGCAGGATCGCCAGGCTGATGCCGCTCAGGTAGAGATAGTCGTAATGCGCCAGCTGCTGACAGATGGCCCCGGCCTGCGGGCTATCCAGCCAGAAGCGCGCGGCAGCATCGCTGCGCCAGTACCAAAAGGTGCGCTCGCCGTGGGCATCGGTTTCGATGAAGTAAAGCCCGGGCATTTTGTCCGGCAGGCGCTGCACCAGCTGCGTGTGCACCTGCTCCTGCTGCCAGGCCGCGATCATCTGGTCGCTGAAGCTGTCGGTGCCAAGCGCGGTGACATACTCCACACGCAGCTGGCTGGAATCGCTCTGCCGTGCCAGATAGACCGCGGTATTCAGCGTATCGCCGCCAAAGCCGCGTTTGATGTTCTCACCTTTTTCGGACAGCTCAATCATGCATTCGCCAATAATGGCGATGGTTTTCTGCGTCATGGTGTTTGGCCTGTAGTGAATGCTGCGCTCTAGTCTCGCGTCTGGTATGGCAGTCGTCAATGCTTTTTAAAACGCTGTTTTAATTTGCCTTAAGGCGTAAAACCGCGCTTCTGCACCGATTTAGCGGCCAAACCGGGGGTTGTTTTGCCGATTAAGCCGCAGACACGCTGCTAGACTCAACAGCTCGTGTGGCTGCGCAGACCAATAAAGTTATCCAGGGGAGAGCCGATACTTGCCACTGAGATGCTATTTGCAGGCACTCAATACCAACCAGGAAAACACCATGGTGATGAAGAATTTGAGTCATCGGCTGCCTTTTTCTCCCGAACTTGAGCAACAACAGGAAACCCGTCTCTACTGGCAGCAGTGCCAACGGTGCTACACTTTCCAGCCGATTTACCAGGTTTCTGGCCGCTTACTGGCTATTGAACTGCTTACCGCCGTGGTGCATCCCGCCGCACCTGAGCAAAACGTGTCACCCGAAGACTATTTCGAGGCGCTGACCATTGCCCAGCGTCTCGACATCGTCCAGGAGCAGCTTGAACTGTTATTACAGTGGGCTTCCTTCTTCAGCCAGCGTCAGCTGGTGGCCTCCGTCAATATTGATGGACCCACGTTACTGGCCATTCAGCAGCATGCGCCCGTGCGCGCGCTGATTGTTCAGCTGCCGTGGGTGCGCTTCGAACTGACCGAGCACCACGCGCTGCCGCAGGAAGAGATGGTGGCGCAGATGCCGGAGCTGGGCCCGCTGTGGCTGGATGACTTTGGGTCCGGCATGGCCAACTTCTCCGCGCTGACCGAACTGCGCTACGACTACATCAAGCTTTCGCGCGAGCTGTTTATGCTGCTGCGCGCCAGTGATGAAGGGCGCTCGCTGTTCTCCATGCTGCTGGCGCTGATCAACCGTTACTGTAACGGCGTGATCGTCGAAGGGGTGGAAAACGAGGAGGAGTGGCAGCAGGTACGCAACTCGCCCGCCATGGCCGCACAGGGCTATTATTTTTCCCGTCCGCTGCCGTTTAACCAGCTGGAAAACCTGGTACTTGAGCTTCCGTGATTCCGTTCTGCCGCGTCTCGACTATCTTTAAGGAGACGTGGAAGGGCAAGGAGGAGGCAAAATGTCGCGTACAGGAAAAATAATTAGCTGGGTGGTCGGGATTTTATTGTTGCTGGTTGTGGTGGTCGTGGTGATTATCGCCACCTTTGACTGGAACCGCCTGAAGCCAACCATCAACCAGAAAGTCTCGGCAGAACTGAACCGGCCGTTCGCTATTCGCGGCGATCTTGGCGTGGCCTGGGTGCGCAATCGCGAAGAGCCAGGCTGGCGCAGCTGGGTGCCATGGCCGCAGGTGCACGCTGACGATGTCATGCTCGGTAATCCGCCCAGCGTGCCGGAAGTGACGATGGTGCATTTGCAGCGGGTGGAAGCCACGCTGGCGCCGCTGGCGCTGCTGCACAAAGAGATTTACCTGCCGTGGATTAAGATGCAGCAGCCGGATGCGCGACTGGTGCAGACCGCCGATAAGAAAAATAACTGGACCTTCAACCTCGCCAGCAGCGAAAACAGCGATCCCAACGCGCCGCCTTCGGCATGGTCATTCCGCCTTGATAATATCCTGTTCGATCAGGGACAGCTGCGCTATCGCGACGCCATCAACAAAGCCGATGTCACGGTGAAGATCAATCCGCTGGGCAAACCGGT
Organism: Pantoea sp. Pa-EAmG; assembly: GCF_030024295.1. Classification (NCBI taxonomy): domain Bacteria; kingdom Pseudomonadati; phylum Pseudomonadota; class Gammaproteobacteria; order Enterobacterales; family Erwiniaceae; genus Pantoea; species Pantoea sp. Pa-EAmG. Next base: position 6,757 of record NZ_JASEWO010000129.1, on the reverse strand, counting down.
GCCGTACGCGCAGGTCGCGGGCGGTAACGACCAGCAAAAAGGGGCCGGCGATTTTGTGTTTGGCTGGCAGGCGAGCGGGACTTACAACAACCAGAAACTCGACGGCGACGGTAAGATTGGCGGTATGTTGTCGCTGCGCAGCAAAACCACGCCGTTCCCGTTGCAGCTCGACGTACGCAACGGCACCACACGTGTGCGCGTGGATGGCACCCTGCAGGATCCGCTCAATCTCGGCGGGCTGGATGTGCGGCTGCGCTTCTCCGGCGACACGCTGGCAAATCTGTACGGCTTAACCGGCGTGCTGCTGCCGGACACGCCACCGTATGAAACTGACGGCCATCTGATTGCGCGTTTCAACGAAGAGAAAGGGCCGCTGTTCCGCTACGAAAAATTCAACGGTCATATTGGTGACAGCGATATTCACGGTTCGCTCAGCTACCGTCAGGGCAAACCGCGTCCGACGCTGAGCGGCGAGCTGACGTCGAACCAGCTGCGTATGGCGGACCTTGGGCCGCTGATTGGGGTTAACTCCGGCAAAGGCAGTGAAAAAACGGCGCAGGCCAAAGCGCAGCGCGGTGAGGCCAGCACCCAGCCGGCGGATCGCGTGTTGCCACATGACAAGTTCGATACCAAAAACTGGGATGTGATGGATGCTGACGTGAAGTTCAGCGGCAAGCGTATCGAGCACAGCAGCAAGCTGCCGCTCAGCGATCTCTATACCCATCTGCAGCTGAAAAATGGCGACCTGCTGCTGGATCCGCTGCGCTTCGGCATGGCCGGCGGCAGTATTAATTCGACTATCCATCTGGAGGGCGATCGCTCACCGATGCGCGGCCGCGCCGACCTGCATGCGCGCAAGCTGCAGCTGCGCCAGCTGTTCCCGGATGTCACCGCCATGCAGCGTAGTCTCGGCCAGCTCAACGGGGATGCCAGCCTGACCGGCACCGGCAATTCGGTGGCCGACCTGCTGGGCACCAGCAATGGCGAGCTGAAACTGTTGATGAACGATGGCCTGATCAGCCGCAGCCTGATGGAGATTGCCGGGCTGAACGTTGGTAACTATGTGGTGGGTAAACTGTTTGGCGACGATGAGGTGCGCATCAACTGTGCCGCGACCGACCTGAATATCCGTCAGGGACTGGCGACGCCGCGGCTGTTTGTGTTCGATACCGAGAACGCGGTGATCAACGTTACCGGCAACGCTAACTTTGCTAATGAGCGACTGGATCTGTCGATCAATCCGGAGAGCAAGGGCATTCGTATCATTACGCTGCGTTCGCCGCTGTATGTGCGCGGCACCTTCAAAAACCCGGATGCCGGAGTCAAAGCCGGTCCGCTGCTGGCGCGCGGTGCCGCAGCCGTCGCGCTGGGGGCGGTGGTCGCGCCGGCAGCTGCACTGCTGGCGCTGATTTCGCCGAGCGACACCGATGACAATCAGTGCAGCAACGTACTCCAGCAGATGAAAAGCAAAAAGTGATCAGTTACGCCACAGCACTTTGATGATGTGGTAGCCAAAAGCGGTTTTCACCGGTCCGTAAGGTTGCAGCAGCGGGCAGGTGAACACCGCTTTATCAAACGCCGGCACCATCTGCCCTTTGCGAAACTCCCCCAGATCGCCCCCGTTACGCCCGGACGGGCAGGTCGAGTGTTTTTTTGCCAGTTGCTGAAAGTTCGCGCCTTTTTCCAGCTGCGCCAGCAGCGCTTTCGCCTGCGCTTCCTGTTTCACCAGGATATGTAAAGCCGCCGCGGTTTTCGCCATGATGGTGTTCCCGTTATGTATAATGTGCGACGCATTATATCCCCGTCATACTTCAAATTGCAGATGCGTTGGCTGCGTGTGTTCGCTCCGGTCACTTACTATTGTAAGCTCCCGGAGACTCACCCACTTGCCGCCTTCCTGCAATTCGAACTATTTAGGGGATCGTCCCTGTTAAACGAATTGTTGAGTGAAATTACGTTATGCGTCTTAATCCCGGCCAACAACGTGCTGTCGAATTTGTCACCGGTCCCTGTCTGGTGCTGGCCGGTGCGGGCTCCGGTAAAACCCGCGTGATCACCAATAAAATCGCCCATCTGATCCGTGAATGCGGCTATCAGGCGCGCCATATCGCGGCGGTGACCTTCACCAACAAGGCGTCGCGCGAGATGAAAGAACGCGTGGCGCAAACGCTGGGACGCAAAGAGGCGCGCGGCCTGATGATCTCAACCTTCCACACGCTGGGCCTGGAGATCATCAAGCGCGAGTACAAGGCGCTCGGCATGAAATCGACCTTCTCGCTGTTCGACGATCAGGATCAGCTGGCGCTGCTTAAGGACCTGACCAAACAGTGGCTGGAAGAAGATAAAACCCTGTTGCAGCAGCTGATTTCTACCATCTCAAACTGGAAAAACGACCTCGTCGATCCGCAGGGCGCGGCCGGCCTCGCCAAATCGCAGCGCGACCAGATTTTTGCCCACTGCTACGCGCTGTACGATCAGCATCTGAAAGCCTGTAACGTGCTGGATTTCGACGATCTGATTCTGCTGCCGACCCTGCTGCTGCAGCGGAATCAGGAAGTGCGCGAACGCTGGCAACAGCGCATCCGCTATCTGCTGGTGGATGAGTATCAGGACACCAACACCAGCCAGTATGAGCTGGTGAAGTTGCTGGTCGGCGCCCGGGCGCGCTTTACCGTGGTCGGCGATGACGATCAGTCTATCTACTCGTGGCGCGGCGCGCGGCCGCAGAATCTGGTACTGCTGAAAGAGGATTTCCCGGCGCTGGAAGTGGTGAAGCTGGAGCAGAACTACCGCTCGACGCAGCGTATCCTTAAATGCGCCAATATCCTCATCGCTAACAATCCGCACGTGTTTGAAAAGCGGCTGTTCTCTGAGCTGGGCGAGGGCAGCGAGCTGAAAGTGCTGAGCGCCAACAACGAAGATCACGAAGCCGAGCGCGTGGCGGGCGAGCTGATTGCCCATCATTTTATTAATAAAACCCAGTACAAAGATTACGCGATTCTTTATCGCGGTAACCATCAGTCGCGCGTGTTTGAAAAGCTGCTGATGCAGAACCGTATTCCTTATCGCATCTCCGGCGGCACGTCGTTCTTCTCGCGGCCGGAAATCAAAGACTTGCTGGCCTATCTGCGCGTGCTGACCAATCCGGAAGATGACAGCGCGTTTCTGCGCATCGTAAACACGCCACGCCGCGAGATCGGCCCCGCGACGCTGCAGAAGCTGGGTGAGTGGGCCAATCTGCGCAACAAAAGCCTGTTTAACGCCAGCTTTGATATGGGGCTGGAACAGACGCTTTCCGGGCGTGGGCTGGAGCATCTGCAGCGCTTTACCCACTGGCTGAATGAAATCGTTCAGCTCACCGAGCGTGAACCGGTGAATGCGGTGCGCGACCTGATTCGCGGCATCGACTATGAAAGCTGGCTGTTCGAAACCTCCCCCAGCCCGAAAGCAGCGGAAATGCGCATGAAGAACGTCAATACGCTGTTTCAGTGGATGACCGAAATGCTGGAGGGCGACGAACTTAACGAGCCGATGACGCTGGCGCAGGTGGTGACGCGTTTTACCCTGCGCGACATGATGGAGCGCGGCGAGAGCGACGAAGAGCTCGATCAGGTCCAGCTGATGACGCTGCACGCCTCGAAAGGCCTGGAGTTCCCCTATGTCTATCTGGTGGGCATGGAAGAGGGGCTGCTGCCGCATCAGAGCAGTATCGATGAGAACAATATCGAAGAGGAGCGTCGCCTGGCCTACGTGGGCATCACCCGCGCGCAGAAAGAGCTGACTTTTACCCTGTGCCGCGAGCGCCGTCAGTACGGCGAGCTGGTGCGTCCGGAACCAAGCCGCTTCCTGCTGGAATTGCCGCAGGATGATGTGGCGTGGGAGCGTGAGAAAAAGGTGATCAGCGCCGAAGAGCGGGTGAAAACCGGGCAAACGCGCGTCGCCGGCTTACGTGCGATGCTGGAGAACGCGAAGAAGGGGTGATTATTTCGTCAGAGCCGCAAGCCTGGTCTGTGGCGAAATCTGTTGCGCGCGCCGCAGAGGCAAAGCGCCCGGCAAAGCAAACTTCACTCGCGTAAAGGCGCAGTTGCCGGGCGTTTTTCAACGCAGCAGCAGCAGGTTCGATCAGGAAATCGTCAGCAGCCAGTGCACATACGACTGGTAATGGCTCTCCTGCTCCAGCAGCTCGGCGCGCAGCGGATGCGCAGCCAGCCAGCCTGCCGGCAGCGTCAGATGCAGCGCATCATCATCCGCCTGCAGACGCACCGCCGGCAGCGTGTCGTCGCGCCGCCGGCTGGAGAAGATGATTGCCAGCCGCAGCAGACGGCTCAGTCGCTCAGCCATGCGCGGCGGCACGGCGTTTTGCTGCGTCAGCAGCGCCAGATCAATGCTGCCGCTCTGGTTCTGCAGCAGGCAGGCCAGCATTTTTTTCTGCGCGGGGGTGAAACCAGGAAGATCGAGATGGCGAATCAGATACGCGGCGTGCTGCGGTGCCTGGCGGAAATCGACGCTCAGGCCAATTTCGTGGATTGAACAGGCGCTGAGGAGTAAATCGCGACATCGCTGATCCAGCTTCCAGCTGCTGCTCACCTGACGGAAAAAGCTCTCTGCCAGCTGGCGCACGCGGCCGGCCTGCTCAACATCAATGGCGAAACGACGCTGAACGTTCTGCAGCGTGCGGCTGCGAATATCGCGGTCAATAGGCAGATGCAGCATGCCGTACACCAGCCCTTCGCGCAGTGCGCCGCCGGCCAGCGTCATGCTCTCAATGCTCAGCTCGTGGAAAATGGCGATCAGAATCGACAGGCCGCTGGGAAACACCAGCGCGCGCTCCAGCGTCAGCCCTTCAATCTCCAGCTCCTCCAGCTTGCCGCACTGAATGGCACGCTGTTTGAGCTGCTGCAGTTTGCTCAGAGTGATGCGCTCATCCATGCCCTGCGCCACCATGATCTCCTGCAGCGCCTGGACGGTGCCGGACGCGCCCACGCAAATCTGCCAGCCTTTCTCTCGCAGTGCCGGCGCAATCGGACGGATCATTTCACGTGCGGCCTGTTCGGCCTGGGCAAAGTTCTCTTTGGCGAGATGACGATCGCTGAAGAAGCGCTCCAGCCAGGTCACACAGCCCATCGACAGGCTAAACAGCGTCGTGGCGTGCGCACCTTCGCCGGTCACCAGTTCGGTGCTGCCGCCGCCGATATCAACCACCAGCCGCTGGTCAGAGCCGCCGGTGGTGTGCGCAACACCCTGATAGATCAGGCGCGCTTCTTCCTCGCCGCTGATGACGTTCACCGCGCAGCCGAGAATCTGTTCCGCCTGAGTCAGAAAATCCTGCGCGTTGCTGGCAATGCGCAGCGTGGCGGTTGCCACCACGCGGATTTGTTCCGGGGGAATGTCCTGCAACTGTTCGGAGAACAGACGCAGGCACTGCCAGCCGCGCTGCATCGCCTCAGCCGAGAGATGGTTGGCCGCATCAAGACCTGCCGCCAGACGCACCTTGCGTTTAATTCGCGCGACGGTCTGAATACTGCCGGACACTTCGCGCACCACCAACATATGAAAGCTGTTAGAACCTAAATCAATCGCAGCATAAAGTGACGATGCGCTTAGCATGTGTGCTTAACCCGAACGTTTACGGTTGTTGTTGCGCGGGGCACCGCCGCGACGGTTGCTGTTGTTGCCACCGCGACGTGGACCGTTGCCCGAGCGGTTACGCTGCAGGCGTTTCGGTGGCGGCAGGTCGCTCAGCAGGGCGTCGCTGTTGTACTTGCTCACCGGAATACCGTGACCGATGTACTCTTCAATCGCCGGCAGGTTAAGCGCGTACTCTTCACAGGCCAGGCTGATGGAGTGACCGCTGGCGCCAGCACGACCGGTACGGCCAATGCGGTGCACGTAATCTTCGCGATCGTCCGGCAGGTCGTAGTTGAAGACGTGCGTAACTGCCGGGATGTGCAGGCCGCGCGCGGCGACGTCGGTGGCAACGAGGATATCCACATCACCTTTGGTGAAGTCGTCCAGAATGCGCAGGCGTTTTTTCTGCGCCACGTCGCCGGTCAGCAGGCCCACGCGGTGACCATCGGCAGCCAGGTGGCCCCAGATATCTTCACAGCGGTGCTTGGTGTTGGCGAAGACGATGGCGCGGTCCGGCCACTCTTCTTCCAGCAGGGTCTGCAGCAGACGCATCTTCTCTTCGTTCGAAGGGTAGAATAGCTCTTCTTTAATGCGGTGGCCGGTTTTCTGCTCGGGCTCAACTTCAACGTATTCGGCGTTGTTCATGTGCTCGAACGCCAGTTCACGTACGCGATAAGAAAGCGTGGCCGAGAACAGCATACTCAGGCGCTGGGTGGCCGGCGGCATGCGGCGGAACAGCCAGCGAATGTCTTTAATGAAGCCGAGATCGAACATGCGATCCGCTTCATCCAGTACCACGACCTGAATGGCGCCGAGGTTGATGTGATTTTGTTTGGCGTAGTCAATCAGGCGTCCGGTGGTGCCCACCAGAATATCGACGCCGTCTGCCAGCACTTTCAGTTGCTTGTCATAGCCGTCGCCGCCATAGGCCAGGCCCAGCTTCAGACCGGTGGCCTGCGCCAGCGGCTCGGCATCGGCATGAATCTGCACCGCAAGCTCACGCGTCGGTGCCATGATCAGCGCGCGTGGCTGATTAACCTGGCGGCCTTCAGCAGCAGGATGAGAAAGAAGATAATGAAACGTTGACGTCAGGAACGCCATCGTTTTGCCGGTACCGGTTTGCGCCTGA